>JAOZSB010000004.1:0-32797 GCA_029939895.1 Desulfobacterales bacterium | reverse complement strand
TAAATTTTATTGCTTATTTCAGAACCAGGTCACTGGTTTAAACTAGGAAATGGCTTCGACAAAAATCTAAGTTTATGGAGGCTTAATGAACGATACAGAAAAAGTTAAAATCACCGTACACATTGACGAAGACCTTGAAGACTTGATTCCAGGCTTCCTGCAAAATCGTCATACTGATATTAAAGCCATGAGAGATTCCCTTGAAAAAGATGATTTTGAATCAATACGCATCATGGGTCACAGCATGAAAGGTGCTGGCGGTGGATATGGATTCGACAAGATAACAGATATTGGCTCTGATATTGAAACAGCCGCAAACAACAAAAACAAGACAATTATCAATAAAAATATTGATGAACTTGAAGATTATATTGATCGCGTTGACCTGATATTTATTGAAATGGAATAATGATCCACAATGGTGGCAGCGAAATCAGTATACAATGCTATCTTTACGCTTTCTCACCTGTTGCACGACCAACTGAGATAGACAATTATGCAGCTCAGACTGGAACCGGCAATTAAAGGAAGATGACCATGAAAAAATTCTTAATTTTCTTTGTTCTTCTATTTTTTATTACTGCTGGCAGTTTTGCTGATAATTTCCCAAAACCCGAAGCAATCACACTTGGCCATGAAGATAAAAATGCATTTCCCTGGGTGATGGGGGGCAAAGGAGGCAAGTTTTCCGGCTTAGATATTGAGCTTATGCGATTGATGCAAAAAGAATGTAACATTAAAATAAAGTTTAAAGTCATGCCATGGAACAGGTGCCTGTATGAAATGGGAAATGGGACTGTTGATGGTGTTTTTGCTTCCAGTTACAAACAAGACCGAAAAAAATATGGTGCGTATCCTGTAAAGGATGGTGCTCCAGATTCTGAAAAAAGAATTCATACATCAGGATATTCTCTATATCATTTAAAAAGCCGAAAAGTTGGTTTTGACGGAGTTAAATTTACAAATATAAAAACACTTGGTGTGCAAAAAAAATATTCTATTATTGGATCATTAAAAAAATTTGACATTCAGTTGAATGATTATACTCTTGATCCTGTTACCGTATTAAAAATGCTGGCTTTAAAAAGGGTTGATGCTGTAGCGATTCAGACAGAAAGAGCAAACCTGATAATATCAAAGCATAAAGAAATGGAGCCAATAACAAAGCTGGACACTTCCAAAAAGCCTTTTCATAAAAAAGATTATTTTGTTATGCTGTCACATGACATCATAAAACAATACCCTGAATTTGCACAATATTTTTGGAGAAACATAACAAAGGTTCGAAACTCCGACTCATTTAAACAAAAATCCAAAGAATTTTATGAGAAGTATTAATCTGAAATTTTGAAGGTGTTTGCCATTTGCACCTTTTAAATAAAGATCCAATCAAATCAAGGATGCACAAACAATTATCTCAATGTTGATGCCTACTTCATCCTGACTTTTACCGATGCTGCATGTGCATCAAGTCCCTCGATTTCTGCAATCCTGATTATGTCTTCTGCCTCAGCGTCAAAGGCAGGCTTTGAATAGTGAATTATGCTCGTCCTTTTCACAAAGGTTTCAACTCCCAGCGCAGAGGAGAACCGTGCAGCACCGGCAGTTGGAAGAACATGGTTGGGCCCGGCAAAGTAATCGCCAACCGGCTCCGGGGTGTAGGCTCCCACAAATACTGCACCAGCGTTTTTAATTCTGCCCATGACATCGGAAGAATTCTCGGTAATTATTTCAAGATGCTCTGGTGCAATTCTATTGGAAAGCTCAACCGCATCATCTATGGTTTCAACGACAAAAACCGCACCAAAATCCTTTATTGATTTTTCCGCAGTTTCTTTCCTCAAAAGTCTGGCAAGCTGGCTATTGAGCGCATTTATTGTTTTATCTGCTGTCATCTGTGAATCAGTCAGCAAAATAGCAGATGCCAGTGGATCGTGCTCTGCCTGGGAAAGCATGTCTGCTGCAATAAACTCCGGGTCAGCTGTTTCATCTGCGATCACAAGAATCTCGCTTGGGCCGGCCACCATGTCTATGCCCACGAAACCGGAAACGAGCTTTTTTGCCATTGTCACAAAGATATTTCCCGGCCCGGCAATCACATCTGCCCTGGGGATGGTCGCGGTTCCATATGCAAGGGCACCGATTCCCCATGCACTTCCAGCCCTGTAAACCCCGTCTGCCTGGGCAATCTTTGCGGCAATGAGCATATACGGGCTTACGCTGCCGTCTTTTTTTGATGGCGTGGCAACAGAAACTGTATCAACGCCTGCAATCCTTGCGGGGATAACACCCATCAACAGGGAGGAAACAAGCGGCGTGTTCCCTGCCAGCCCGCCTGGAACGTATATCCCGGCACTTCCCACAGGATTAACAGACTGTCCCAAAACAGTACCCTGACGGTCGGTTGTTATCCAGGATTCTCTGACCTGCCGTTGATGAAAGTCGCTGATATTTATAGCAGCACTTTCCAGGGCTTTTACGTATTGAATATCAACTTCCGTAAAGGCCTTGTTAATCTCATCATCGGAGATTTTTATCGAGCCTTCATTAAAATCCGGGCAGTCAAACTGCTTTGTATATTCAACAATTGCAGAGTCGCCTCGTTTTTTCACATCTTCGAGTATGCTGCCAACTCTGCCCAGGTCATCCTTTTTTAAATCCTCACCACGGTTGACTATGGAATCAATCTTTTCCTGCGCTTCCTCTGATGGGTATTTGTATGTCTTCATTTTTTTTCCGCCTTTATTTTTCAAAAACTTATAAAGGAAAAATAAGTTAATCTTTTTCTTTTGTCAACTGCACTGCTTTTCATGGCTAAATATTCATATTAATTTTTTACCAGCTTTGCCACGGACTCAATGTGAAAAGTGTGGGGAAACATATCCACGGGTGTAACCTGCACAGGAGTGTAACGATCCTTTAGCAAAGCAAGATCCCTGGCCATTGTAGCTGGGTTGCAGGAAACATAGACTATGCGATCCGGGTCAAGGCTGAGTATGTCCTTTACTGCATCCTTGTGAATACCTGCCCTTGGCGGATCAAGAATCAGCACTTTTTTCTTCCCCTTGAGGCTTTCGTTAATCCCGGCCAACTCGTCCTTTATGTCCCCGCATATAAAATGACAATTATCAGCATTATTGATCTTTTTGTTTACATTTGCATCTGCAATGGCGTTTTCTACAATCTCGACTCCAATTACTTCCTCAGCCTGCTTTGAAAGAAATATTCCAATTGTGCCGGTTCCGCAAAACAGGTCAATAAGCACCTCGTCATCCTTTAGCTGTGCGTATTCACCAGCGATTTCATAAAGCCGCTGCGCCCCTTTTGTATTTGTCTGAAAAAATGAATTTGCTGAAATCCTGAATTCAAAATCGCCAATTTTATCCATTATAAAATTGTCGCCAAGCACAGGAACCTCGTACTCTCCCACAGCCACGCCTGCTTTACGTGCAGTAACGTTGTTGACAATAGAAGCGATCCTCCCTGGAAACTTTTCCATAAGCAACTCAGCCAGGGGCATAATAGTTTTTGCATCTTCACTTGCTGTTACAAAATTTATCATCCACTGGTCATATGCTGCGGAGTGGCGCATCATGAGAAACCGCCAGAAACCTTTGTGTGACTTGAGGTTATATACAGGTGCATTCGAGTTTTTGGCATATTCCCTGACCAGATCTGTAATTGCATTTCCAGATTCAGGATGGAGAAAGCATTCCTCGATGTCAAGCACCTTGTTATAGGCCCCCGGCACATGCAGTCCGAGCGCAAACCCTTTTTCAACCCCCTCTACTTCCATTTCTGCGGGTAAGAGCCAGCGCATATCGCTGAAGGTAAACTCCATTTTGTTCCTGTAGCCAAAAATATTTTCCGTTCGAACCACATCAAGAACCTCAACCCCTTTAATAAGACCGATGTGTTCAAGGGATTCCTCAACGTGCATCCGCTTGTATTCAAGCTGCTTTTCATAGTCAAGGGACTGCCACTTGCACCCGCCGCAATAACCATTGTAATCGCATTTTCCATCAACACGGTCATGGGATGGGTTTATCATTTCAAGAACCCTGGCTGTTGCAAAGTTTTTCTTTTTTCGCATAATCTTTGCCAGCACGTGATCACCCGGAACAGCCTTGTCTACAAACACTGCAAAACCATCCACCTTGGCTATTCCCTGTCCTCCAAAAGCCATGCCTGTTATATCCAGCTCAATTTCCTGAGCTTTTTTTACTGCCATTGTTTTTCCCTTTACTGTTTATTTTATGGACTTATCATCAAGAATGGACAAATTTGCCATTTCTGGATAGACTTAAACCAAATATCATTCTATTATAAGCCATATGAAAAATCAACAGAAACAGTGCCGATCAAATAACTGTTGCAATTAACGGGAAAGAGAAAAAAATTAAATGGAAAAGCAAATCGAATTTTTATCCGATGGTTATCAACTAAAAGGTTTTCTCCACCTTCCAGAAACAGAGTCTCCACCAGTGGTGATAGGCTCCCACGGACTTTTTGCAAACTGTCAGTCACCAAAACAAATTGGCCTGGCACAAAAATGCAATGATGCAGGAATTGCTTTTTTCCGCTTTGATCACAAGGGAATCGGCCAGAGCCAGGGAAACTTCGAAGATGTGACATCACTTGATTTTCGTGTGCAGGATCTTGAAAACGCAGCACAGACAATACTTAACTCCGGGCTTGTCTCACAAAAGCTGGCACTGTTTGGAAGCAGCATGGGCGGTGCTACATGCGTTGAATTCATCAAACGCAATAAGTTTAAAGTCCTTGGTGCAGTCCTCTATTCTGCCCCGCTGAAAAGCGGCCCGGTTTCCGCAGCCGTTGCAAAATCACCAGAAGCAGACTTCCTGTCGGAACGATTTTTTAAGGAAGCCATCCATTTTGACATCTCCGACGGCCTGGAAAAGCTGTCCAACATCCTGATAGTCCACGGCAACAATGATGAGGTCGTGCCCTTGGAAAATGCATACAAAATTCACGAAAATGCAAATCCACCTAAAAAACTCATCATCCAGGAGGGTGGCGATCACCCCATGAGCAATCCTGAACACCAGGAAGCATTTATAATTGAAGCATCAAAATGGTTAATTGACTGTCTTCAATAGTTCCCCTTGAAAAAAGGTTTTGGATATTATTTTTTAAAGATATACACTTTTTTTGTAATCTTTTTGATACTTCTGTCTCAGTTAATATAATATTGTTGTATTTATTTCTTAATTGCAGTATAAAAAAATTATGATTAAAATGTTATATTAAAATTTGCTTTATTGTATTTTTTTCTTACAAAAGGGCAAAGCATTATATCAAACTTCGCATAAAATAAAAAAAACTGAAAATTTGACAATCCTATTTTTATATAGGAGAAAGGAATCAACATGGAAAAAAACAATGAATCAGCATGTTTTATCACATCAAGGGACACCATAGACGGTGCTTATCCAGGTCTTATCCTCGGCATTAACTCACAGCGCCTTGGTATGCAGACCACAGTATTTTATACTTTCATGGGTATAAACGTCATCAAAAAAGGCTGGATAGAAAAAGCAAAATTTCATCCACCTGGATTCATGGGCGCACTGCCAGGCATGAGCTCTATGGCAAGCTGGATGATGAAAAACAAAATTGAAAAAGCTAATGTACCTTCCCTGCCGGATCTTCAGGAAATGGCTGCTCTGGAAGGCGTTAACTTCGTAGCCTGCCAGATGACCGTTGACATGATGGAACTTACCCAGGACGATTTCATCGAAGGCGTTACAATCCAAACGGCTGAAGACTTCCTGAAAATGGCCCAGGATTGCAAAATACTTCTTTTTACATAGTTTTTTTAAAAAAAGAATTGCACGCACAAACATTAAAGGTCGGCTCACGCCGGCCTTTAATTATGAATAAGCGACCACGTTTTTAGCTATAGTGTGTTGCAACTGCGGTCAGCGAACAGCCTCTATCCATGTTCTGGGGACTTCCATCAGCATAAGATTTTCCACAAATGCCCACCCCAGAGACTTTATTGGAACAATTAATACATCGAAATTCCAGACAACATAAATAAGCAGAACCACATTCATCCCGGTTGCAATGCCTGCAATAATATTTCTTCTAAAACCCGTGCCGGAATTCTGGATTGTCTTCAAGACCGTAAAACCGAGCCACCCGGTAAGGCCTGTCAAAAAAGCCACCAAAATCCATGACGCAATCCAATGCCCTGTTATCACAGCATCCGCAGCAATAAGAACCGCCATAAATACTGTCAGGTTGAATTTGCCGATATTTTTTAAATACTCCTTATTGTGAAAAGCTAATCGCCGTAATTCAGCCTGCTCTAATCCTTTAAGCTCAGCAGCCCTTGCTTTTGCTTCGGCTTTTGCTGCTTTTTGGGCAAGCTTTTTTTCTTTGGCCCTGGCAAGAGCCTTTAACTTGGCTTCTGTTCCTGCCCAGGACTCTGCTTTTTTTTCTGGTGCATCTTCTTGGTGCTGCTTCTTTGCAGTATGTCCTTTTTCTTTTTTTCTGGTTTTGTTTTTTCTGGTTTCTTTATTATTCGGGTCTACCCCTTTTTTTATTCCAAAGCCCTTTCCATTGGACATATTTCTCAGGCGGTCTTCTGTTCTCATCCAGGATGATTTTTTTATTTCCAAATCATTGTTTTCAGCAGGCCTCTTATTATTTACAGGCCCTGATGTTTTTTCATTCCTGCCTGATTTTTTTTCATTCCTGTCTGGTTTTTTTTCATTTGAATTTTGAAAGGAGCTGGCCTGGTGATCTTTTTCAAAACCGTAATATTTATCCCTTGCCCGTATTGCCTTGATCACAATAGAGTAAGCCTCGTTGATCTGCTTCATCTTTTCTTCGGCCTTTTCCATCAGCCGTGGATTATGGGAGTATTTATCAGGGTGCCATACGCTGACAATATCCCGATAGGCCCGCTTTGCCTCTTCAGGTGTAGCGTCAAGATTGATTTCAAGAAGTTCGAAGTATTTTCGATTGTTCATGATAAACTGGCCTGAATTATATGGTTAAACTTCAAAAACCTCGTTCCAGATCGTCATTACACCATGTGCCCATTGTCTGTATTCATCTTCCGGGGCAAGGGCTTCTTTCTTTTGCAGGCTGAGCCTGTGCCCAACTGCTCTGTATATCAGGTAGGCTCCCTTTAAGAATTCAGCCTGTTCCTGAGATATAATACTGCATGCAGCAAGGGTTTCAAGCAGCCTGACATTATCAGGCCAGATGGCAAGGTCATTATATTGATGTGCATGTTTCAGCACCAGGTACTGAACAATGAACTCAATGTCTACTATGCCGCCCTGCTGCTGCTTTAAATCAAAAAGATCCTCATGTTTTTCAAAAAGCTCATTTCGCATCTTTTCCCGCATGTCTACTACCTTGCCACGCAGTTCTTCATTATCTCTTTTAAAGCAGATTACTTCCTTTCGTATATCTTCAAATCTTTTGCAAACCTTTTCATCACCGCAGACTGCCCTTGCCCGTACAATTGACTGATGCTCCCACACCCTTGCACCCTCCAATTGATAATCCCGGAAGGATTCAATCTGGCTGACCAGCAATCCAGAGGTTCCGCTCGGTCTAAGGCGCATGTCAACCTCATAGAGTTTTCCGGCTGCTGTATGGGCACTTAAAAAATGCACCATCCTCTGCCCAAGCCTGGCAAAAAAACCTGCTGCATCCAGAGGTCTGTCGCCGTCTGTGTATCCGCCAGTTCCAGCATGGACAAACACAAGATCAATATCGCTGGCATAGCCAAGTTCTATCCCGCCCAGTTTTCCATAAGCAATAATTGCAAAGCCCTGCTCGCAGACCTCATTTCCGATTTTACAAGCCGGCAGGCCGTGGCGCTGATGCAGATACCTCAAAGCTATTTTTTGAAGTTCATCAAGCACTGCCTCGGCAATGTAGGTCAGGTGATCGCTAACCCTCATAAGGGGAAGATAACTTGTTATATCAGCAGCAGCCACCCTGAGAACGCTCACCTGCTTGAAAACCCTCACCTCCTCCATCAATGCTTCTAAATCATCATCAGGAATCAGTTCGATCCTTCTTCTTATCTCATCTACAAGCTCATCCTTTTCCGGGGGGGTGTACAGGGTTGTTGTGTCCAGAAGTTCATCAAGAAGCGCTGGATGCATGGCTAAAAAACCAGCAATCCAGGGACTCGCATCCGAAAGCTTCACAAGCTGGGTAAGGGCAATGGGATTTTCCAGCAAAAGCGAAAGATAGTTAATCCGCCTTTCAATCGTCTTTATAATAGTTAATATTCTGTCAAGTGATCTTACAGGATGTTCCGAATCTGCAACCTTGCCAATGAGCCTGGGCATCAGCTTGTCGAGCCTGGCACGCCCTTCCCTGCTCAGCAGCCTGGTTTCAAATTCACTCCTGAAAACTTCAAGTAACTTAAACGCACCTTCAGGGTCATCATAGCCGATGTTGTGAAGAATATTAGCAGCCTCTTCACTGGTGTGCATGTTATGCCAGAGAGCTATAATATCCTTCTTTTGATCTGCATCCTTTGTATCCTTTTCATCATCTGCATCCCCAGCCTCCAGCAGGCTCATAAAGTGATGCTGAACCCTCTCCCGGTGATTATCAAGCTCCCTTTCAAAGGATTCCCGCCCATCAAATCCCATGGAAAAAGCCAGTCGCTCCCAATCACTGTCCACCCTGGGCAGATCGTGGGTCTGCCGGTCAGCAAACTCCTGCAACCGGTGTTCTGCATTTCTCAAAAAAGTATAGGCCTGTGTAAATTCGCTCTTGAGTTGTTCGTTAATATGCCCTTCCCATGCAAGTGCCTCAATAAGGTTAAGCAAATTCCTCTCCTGAAGAGTCGGCTCTATCCCACCCCTGATAAGCTGAAAAACCTGACAGAAAAACTCAATTTCCCTGATCCCGCCGGGACCAAGTTTGACATTCTGCTTCATACCCTTTCGCTTTACTTCAATCTCGATTTTTTGCTTCATCTCCCGTAATGATTCAAAAGCACCATAATCAATGTAGCGCCTGTACACAAAAGGCTTTAATGCATTAAGAAGTTTTTCTCCGCCGATCCTGTCGCCTGCCACGACCCTTGCCTTAATAAGAGCGTATCGCTCCCACTCCCTGCCCTGATATAGATAATAATTTTCTGTATTATCAAAACTCATTACAATAGGGCCATTTTCACCATCAGGTCGCAGGCGCATGTCCACCCTGAATACCTGCCCCTCGGCTGTTACCTGCGACAAAACATTTATATATTTTCTGGCAAGCTTTGAAAAAAACTCTACTATGCTTATCAATCTCACCTGTGGATTCTTATCATCAGCCCTGGTCTCTCCGTTTTCTGGATATGCAAATATCAGGTCAACATCCGATGAAAAATTCAGCTCCTCACCACCTAACTTTCCCATGCCAAGAACAACCATCTTCTGAATTTTTCCGTCCCCGTCATAAGGGGTTCCATACTTCATGCAGTGCTGTGAATATAAAACCGACAGGGTCGTGTCAAGACAGGCATCAGCAAAAAGAGAAAGCTCTGATAGAACCCGGCCTAGCTGTGCTTTGCCAGCAAGATCCCGCCAGGCAATCCTGACAGCCTCCCTTGCCCTTATCATCCTGAGAGACCTGATCAGGGCATCATCTCCATTTTCTGTATCAAGCTTTTCATCAAAGATTCTCTTGTACTCATATTTACCGTAATCCCTTTCAAGATCGCCAGACTTAACAAGATCAACAAATATTAGCGGATTTCGCATCAAAGATCGGAAAACAAAATCGCTGCAAACAAATACACATGAAGCAGTATCAAAAAGGTCAGATTCAATAACCAGATCATAATCAACTAACTTTTCCTTAAATTCCAGAAGCCTTTTTTCTGCTTCCGCCCTCAACTCCATAGACATGTCCGCCATTGAAACCATGCGACAC
Organism: Desulfobacterales bacterium; assembly: GCA_029939895.1. GTDB lineage: Bacteria > Desulfobacterota > Desulfobacteria > Desulfobacterales > JAOZSB01 > JAOZSB01. The sequence goes on along the minus strand of JAOZSB010000004.1, from coordinate 22,867 downwards.
CTTTCTTCAATAATATTTTATATTGCAGTACAACTCAAACCCGAGCATGTACAAATAATCATTTTTCCAATAAAGATAGTACAATTTTTCAGACTTTATTTTTATGCACATTGTTATATAATCACTGTGTTTATTACAACCAAAATTTATGATTACAAAAAGATTCATGGTGAGAATATGCCCAAACAATAGATGTGTAAATAAAAGAGGGTAATGCAATACAAGAGTTATGGAAGGAAAGTAAAGGTTACTAATGCTTAAAAAAAAATTTCAAAGGCAATGGAACAAAAAAAGCCAGCTTAATTTAAAACTGGCTTTATGGATTGCAAAAATATGGTTGCTACAAGAATATAGTACTGAACCTGAGCTGCTTATTATCAACGAGACTCTCCGGTATTGATACCTCGGATATGTTGCTGATAATGTTTATGTTCCTGTTTTCTTAGTGATTGATCCATTCTTGAATTAAGATCTTCAATACCTTGCGATCTGTCGGAAAAGGAAGTCTTTGCGAGATATTGCTTAAACTCGGTAACATTATTAAATATTTCGATTTTTTCTCCATCGTCAATCTCAACACTTATATTGTTATAGCTTATTCCGTGTATGGCAAGTGCATTGAGAGCATGAAGTACATGGGTCGCAGTTGGACGATAATGGCCACTCTTATTGGATATATGCTTAAAAACTCCACCCTCAATAATCAGTGAACCCGCACAAAGTAAAGAACCGCCATTCAAGTAAGAGGAGTGATAAAAACCATCCGAGGCTCCATCAACCTTTGAGAGTTTATGGGGTGCAACATAAAACTCACTTCCCATCCCCATCACAAAACCAGCCTCATTCGGTAATGGTATTGCTTCTTTATCAGCTGTCTTCTCATTAGAATATTTGGTTTCGGCAAGGACCAGGCCAGCATCTCCACTGGATGCCAGGTCAGATTTTTTTTCCCACCAGGGAAGCATGTGAGCTTTTTTATCAAAAAAAACGAGCCTGTATTTTTCAACCTCTGCCCGTGAAAGATATTGAGCCTTATGCATTACATAGTCAGTCTTGAATCCATGTAAGCCCAGGGTTTTGCCAAAATATAGCTCAAGCTTCATAGGCAATACGTTTATGGTGCAATTTAACCTCAAAGCCAAGGTATTACATACGCAAGAATAAAGGTCGAGAACTGCTTTTTTCTTTATGCCGGAAAAGATATCAATATACTGTTGTGCAGAAGATCTTCGCCCCTTATGGTGACTGACTTTTCTAGAGTTCTCCTTTAACCAGTAGTCAATGGCAGAATATGTATCAAACAGCAACCACAGCTGTTCTCCTGCATCGGCTATCTGGACTTCGTTCAAAGCAATAAGATCATCAATACGTTTTATAACCTCATCCTTTGCAAACTCAAGCTTAATCTTCTGTTGCACCCCGGGTTTGATTTTAAACTGTCTACATGCCTGGGTAAAAGCAATGCCAGTTTCGTCAAATCGGTCATTTTTCCATTGAGCCTGTGTAGGAATCGTTGAATAGATCATATAAAACTCTCTTGGCTGGATTATGGTAAGTAAAAATGTAATTAAAAACAATATAAAAGGTCAATAGCATATATTCAACTGATATTCAAGAAAATTATCAATAAAAACATTAAATTTTTTTCCGTCACACTAAAACAAAGAAACAACAAGAAGCAATCTAAAAAAAGACTTTTAAATAGCTGAATTATAACAACATTTAATTACATTCAGATATAAAAAAATATTATAATTTTTTGCAAAAAAATTACAATATTTAAAAATTTATAAAAAGTACTGGATTTAATTGGATGTTTTGAAACTGGTTTTTTAAAAAAACAAATTAGATTATTTTAACCTGAAATTTTATTTTATTTCTGAATTACCCACTATTTCCCTTGACTTAAGCTGCCTTATCAATTATAATAACTAATTGTTTTTAAATTGAATACTTATTTATTGAAAATTATCAATGTGGCTGACTAAATTCGGCACATTCATTACACCATTCACAAAATAATAAAAGGTTTTTAAAACAATAAAAACATGGAAGAGATACGTAAAGAAGTAATTGAATGCCTCGATAATAACATTGACAATGATGCCATGCTCATCAAGTCACTCCAGGCCATGATAGCATCCCATGGCAAAGAAGCATACCCGGCAATCCTTCATGTCCTTACAAATCTTGAACTTGGTATTGATGACGCAGAAAAATCCTGGGGAGAAATTCTGACAAACCTTGAATTTATTTCTGCACAGCTTGGAAGGAATGTAAGCCTGCGGACTGCGATTGTAGATTACTTTTGCAGTATAAATAAAAGCCTGAAAAATCCCAAACTGGTTGAAATTCATATCTTTGAAAAAACCAATGAGTCCTATAAGTTCGACAGCCTGACCGGGCTTAGCACCAGGGCTTTTTTTAATGAAGCGATTTCACGCGAGATTTCCAGGGCAAAACGACAATTATCTGATCTTTCTGTTTTGTTTTTTGACCTGGACGACTTCAAGAAAGTCAACGACACATACGGTCACCAGGCAGGCGACGAGGTTTTAAAAGAAGTTTCTAAAATAATTCTCCATGAAAAAAGAAATGAGGACATTGCCGCACGATACGGCGGTGAGGAACTTGTCATACTAATGCCAGATACCGGCAAAGTAAAGGCCCTGGTGCTGGGAGAAAGAATCCGGGAAAAGGTTGAGGGTGCCGGCATAATATACGAAGACAAACCACTTGAGGTTACAATAAGCGGAGGACTGGCTTCATATCCAATCGATTCAAAAAACAGCCAGGGTTTGCTCAAGTGCGCTGATGTTGCATTATATGATGCCAAGGATGCAGGAAAAAACAATGTGGTTTTTTACTCCCAGGACAAGAGAAGATATATCCGCATTGACTTCAACAATACTGTGGTGATAAACGACCTTGGTATCCAGGAAAACGGTATCCTTGAAACAATAGGAAAAAATATCAGCATAGGCGGCATACTGATCACAAGCGATAAACAAGTAAATCTTGGTGCAAAAATCCAGATGACAATACAGGTAAAAAACAATGAGGAACCAATAAACGTTGTTGGAACGGTTATGCGCCAGGAAGCCTTTGGCCATAATTCCTTTGAGCTTGGGGTGGTTTTCCTTGACCTTGGCAAAATCGAAAAAAACGTCATTTCAAGCTATCTTGTTGGACAACTTCAAAAGGAACTAGACGAGTAACTGTGCCTGATGCAAAAATAAATCCCTGGATTGCAGCAATTAACCCGGCCCCGCCTTCCCTTGAAAACAACACGGCTGATGCAGAGCGGCTGATAAGTGCCCTGAATACTGAAGTAGACGACATTCCCATATCAATCGATTATTTGCTTTTAAAAAAACTCCCACACATTTTAAATAATAATCCAGGCCAGATCGACTGCCTGTTCTTTCCGGAAAAAGGCGGAATTACAATCATAGGGCTTGCAGAACCACGGGCAGTGGGCTGTGCTGTGGACATTGGCACAACACGGGTTGTCATGCGGCTTGTTGATCTTAAAACCAGCGACACTCTAGCGGAAACCGCCTTTGACAATCCACAGGCTGCAATAGGGCCGGACGTGCTTGCCAGGGTACATTTTTCAGAAACTCCCGGAGGCCTTGAAAAACTAAACAGCCTGATTATAAACGCCCTTAACGACAATCTGGCAAAACTCTGCAAATCAGCGTACATCACGCCAGAGGATGTTTTTATAGTCTCTGCTGCCGGCAATACTGCAATGACACATCTTTTTCTGGGCCTGCCATCCAGATCGCTTATCCGGGAGCCGTATATTCCGGCAATCAACACCCCGGGTGTTTTCACGTCAATAAACCTGGGCATTGACATTAACCCCTCTGCAAGGGTTTACGTGTTCCCCAACATTGGCAGTTATTTTGGCGGTGACCTTGCTGCTGGAATCATCTTTTCTGAAATTTATGATGCAAAAAAAACATCCATACTCGTTGATGTAGGCACAAATGCAGAAGTGGTTCTTGGAAACAGGGACTGGCTCATAGCCTGTGCCGGAGCCGCAGGCCCTGCCCTGGAAGGCGGTGTAACAGAAATGGGAATGACTGCCGGGCCTGGTGTAATCGACCGGGTAAAAATACAAAATGGTCTTGTTAATTTTCAGACTATCGAAGGACTGCCAGCCGTTGGCATTTGCGGGTCAGGGCTTATTGACCTTGCTGCGGCCCTGTTTCTCAATGGATTTCTCGATATCCGTGGCAGGCTCGTAAAGGAAAAATGCGGCAACAGATATGCTGAAACAGACGGCATGGGGTGCTTTGTACTCCTCCCGGAATCGGAATCAACAACCAGCAGTGCCATAGCCATAACACAGGCCGACATCAACAGCCTGATCCGGTCAAAGGCGGCAATGTATACTATACTCAAAACCATCTGCGCAACTGTGGGGATTGATGTTTCAGATATTATGGAATTCTTTGTTGCCGGAACCTTTGGCTCCTTCATTGACCCGGAATCAGCAATCTCCATTGGAATGCTGCCGGATCTCCCAAGGGAAAGGTACGTCCCCATGGGAAACACATCCCTTGAAGGTGCGATATTGCTTCTAACAAATAAAAACATAATGGAAAAAGCCGAAGAAATAACAAAGCGCATAACCTACCTTGAACTCAACGTGAATCAGGAGTTCATGAACAGATTCAGCGCAGCCAAATTCCTGCCACACACTGATCCAGAGGAGTTTCCATCGGTTAAATAATAATTTTGAAATATTAAATAGAATACTAATTGGTTTATATAATTATTGTGAAAACTACCTAAAAAAAACAGTTTTCCATATGACATAAAACAGAATTTGTTTTCCGAATCCAGCCCCGAAGGGGTGAAATATACCAGCCCAGGGTGTTAGCCCTGGGTAAAGCCCCACACCGCAATGGTTTAGCCCTGTAAGGGCGAAATATAAATCCAATCCCCAATGCTTTTCAATCCCACAAATATCGATCATCATACTCGACATCATATGCTTTTAAAAAATCGATTATTTCATCCTTTATGCTTTTACTTCACCGGCACAATCGCCTTTTCCGGGCAAATCTGGGCGCAGACTGCACATCCGGAGCATTGTGATGCATTTATTGCCGGCCTTCCATCCTTGATGAAGAAGGCTGGGCAGCCAAGTTCATTAAGGCAGTTCCTGTGGTTTTTGCATTTGTCGCTGACCATGAATGACTTGCCTCTGGGCATCTTCAGGCTGTTAGCGTAGAGGGTGCACAGTTCCTTTGCAATGATGACCGATATTCCCTTATAGTTAATCGCCTCTTTGATTGCTTCAATGCTTTTGGCGAGCCTATAGGGCTTTATCACCGCAACATGCTTTACGCCGATTGCCTTTACAACCTCTTCTATGGAGACCCTGCCGAACCCGTCAAGGCTCAGGGCTTCCATGTCAACGCCTGGGTGGGGCTGGTGGCCTGTCATGGCGGTGGTTCCGTTCTCCAGAATCAAGAGGGTGAAGTCGTGGTTATTAAAAACTGCGTTCACAAGGCCGGGAATTCCAGAATGGAAAAAGGTGGAATCTCCAATGCATGATATAACCTTCTGGTCAATGGCCTGGGAAAATCCGCATGATGTGCCGACCGAGGAACCCATGCATATAAGAAAATCGCCCATTGAAAGCGGCGGCAGGAATCCCAGGGTGTAACAGCCAATGTCTGTTGGATTAATGGTATCCAAACCAGCAGAGGCTTTTTTTACTGCATAAAAGGTTGCCCTGTGGGAGCAGCCAGCGCACAGGTTTGGCGGTCTCTGGGGGATTTCCGGCAAATCAGACTCATCAACCTGGGCCTGCTTTGTATATTCAACACCAAAAAAGTCGCCAATGTTATTGCGCACCATTGCAGGATCAAACTCAAAAAGACGGGAGAAGAGCTTGCTGTCCTTGCCCTTTATTTCAAGGGTCAGCCCGGCTTCCTGCGCCAGTGCCTTAACAGCCTCTTCCATGTATGGTTCGCCCTCTTCCACGATCAGGGCTTTTTCTGCATCTGCCAAAAATCCCTTTACAAGGTTTTCCGGCATGGGGTTGGAGAATCCGATTCTCAGCACCTTTACCCTGTCAGCGACCCCAAGGTCCTTTATGGCATCTGTCACATATGCATAGCTCACGCCATTGCAGATTACAGCCCATTTGCCATTTCCGTCAATTTTGTTGAATTCTGATTTTTCGGAGATTTCCGCAGCCTTGTCCAGGTTGTCAAGGAGCCTTGCGTGGAGCTTCCTGGATATGGCTGGTACGGTGACATAATTGAATGGGTCCTTAACAAAATTACCCTTTGTGTCTGGCTTTTTAATATCACCCAGCACGACTTCTGCCGTGGAATGATTGATTCGGGTGGTGGTTCGCAGGATAACCGGCTCGCCAAGCTGCTCTGAAAGCTCAAAGGCCGCTTTTGTCATTTCCTTTGCCTCGCCAACCGAGGATGGTTCCAGGACAGGCAGGCCCGCAAGCTTGCCATAATACCTGTTGTCCTGCTCGTTCTGGCTGGAAAACATAAAAGGATCATCTGCTGAAAGTATTACAAGCCCGGCCTTGACTCCAACATAGGCCAGCGTCATCAGCGCATCGGCAGCGACATTAAGCCCTACATGCTTCATAACGCACATGGAGCGCAAACCAGAGTTTGCAGCAGCCGCAGTGACCTCAAGTGCCACTTTTTCATTTGTGCTGTACTCAAAATAAAGATCGCTTTCATGGGACATCTGAAAGAAATTCAAAGACAGTTCCGAAGAAGGCGTTCCAGGATATGTTGCAGCAAAGGCAAGACCAGCCTCAATCGCTCCCCGCGCTATTGCTTCGTTCCCAAATAAAAGTACGTTCTCCCCATTGTTTCCAGACAATAACTTGTGCATATTATTTCCCATTCATAAGAGGTTTATCTTCAAACGACTAATCATAATTACATGTTAATTTAATTTTTTATAACAGCATCTGTTTTGTGTAAAGCATTTTTTTTAGTCACAATAACAACAGTAGCAGCAATAAAAAACCAGGTAGTAATATTTATAGTATCAATTTAAGGGTATTAGTGTTTGGAGGATGTCATTGTATTCACATTTTTGCTTATATAGTGGTCAATGCAACGAACGGCGCTTACTGTTCAAGCAAATCTAATATCTGATGTGATATTCTCAAACTCAACATCATAAAAAAAAGTAGTATCTGCATACCAAAATTGGTCTACACTATTCAAAATATCTTTAATGAAATTTTTATTGATGGAGTTAATCATAATGGACTTATCCATCAGGCCGTCGTTATTTTCAATAAGGAGAATAGTTATGAATTCATCCTTGTATTTAGAGAGCTTGGGTAATTTTCTCCTAATAAGATTCTCAAAACGAATTGGAAAAGTCTCATCGTTTTCAACACCTCGACTATATATTACACCAGGAGGACGATCACTCTGCTTTGTTATTTTGAGCGCGAAGGGAACATGTGGAATTTTTATTTCTTTTTGACGAGTATCATTTAACAATGGGGCTTCTTTAGCAATCCAGTTTTTTAGTGCGTTAATGATCATAGCGCTGTCATGGCCCTTTTTTATCGCATTATATCTAAAGCTGATATTGAGACGAAACTGTATGTTAGGAAAATCTTCTTTAGGGTCGCCAACAATATCCTCAAACCATTTTGTAAGTTCTCGTAGTCTAGAGATCGTGTCAATACTAGTATGTTCTATCGCAAAAGGACCAGCAATTACATCAATATCAGGTGTAATTCTATTGATTTCGTCAGGGTATCCATCAACCCGTAAATTCGGATAACCATTTTCACTGAGATATTTAACAAATTTTTTTAATACCATATTTGTTTTTTGATTATTCATGTCCACTTCTTTCTCCACTCGTAACTAATCGACCTCAAAAAAAATTTATTACAACAACAATTTTGTGTAAAGTTTTTTTATTTGTTTATGAAACAAAAAATATAGAAAACAATACTTGAAAATTTCCTCAGCCATAGGTAGTGTTCTTCTTGAAAATCAAAAGTTTGGTTTTTAAGATGCCCATTAAACCTGACAGCCTGATAACATTGAACATTTGAGGAAACCATGAAAGTTGAACAATTTAAATTTAATGCTGACAATCTCGGATATCTTGTCCATTCCAATGGAAAGGGCCTGGTCATTGACGGTGGGGCTGTTTATCCGATTCTCGATTTTGCACAAAAAAGCAGCATCAAAATTGAGCTGACAGCAAACACTCATAATCATTTTGACCACACAATCGGCACAAAGGAACTGACGGCCGAGGCAGGCGCACAGCACAAAAGCATGGATGAGCTGATAAAAGATAAACAGGTGGAGCTTGACGGGCAGACAATCAGCATACTCCACACACCCGGTCATACAGAGGATTCTGTGTGCTTCCACTATGATGGCTTCCTTATCTCCGGGGATACCCTGTTCAACGGAACAATCGGCAACTGCTTTACTGGCGACCTGAATGGATACTTCAAATCCTTAAAAATGCTCATGGAACTGCCAGGGGAAACAATCGTGTATTCGGGCCATGATTATGTTGATGATTCCATTGCCTACGCAAGAACCCTTGAGCCATCCAACCCCAAAATTGACGACTTTATGGAAAAATATACACCATACAGCGTGAAGTCTACCATTAAAGATGAGCTTGAAGTGAACCCGTTCCTGCGATTCAATCAGGAGCCAATGATTGCACTGTTCAACAAGCAGGGACTTCCCTGCGTGACCGAGTTTGAACGCTTTAAATCACTAATGACGCTGTAATATCGTAATAAGTACCTGGATTTTTACATGGCAACATCGACTACTACATTTGAAGGCCCTGAAAAAAAGCTGGAGATAATCCTGGCCTCTAAAAACCCGTCCATCAGGGCAGATAAAGCTGCATGGGAGCGCGTGGCACTGGCCAGTGGTTCGCACATCATCAGCCACCTGCACACAACAAAAATTGATGCATTTCTTTTGTCTGAATCCAGCCTTTTTGTGTGGGACGACAGGGTTCTGCTAATCACATGCGGAAAGACTTCTCTTGTAAAGGCCATACCAGAAGCGATCAAGGTGATAGGCAAAGACAATGCAGCACTTGTATTTTATGAGAGAAAAAATCTCATGTACCCGGGAGCGCAGCCATCAAACTTTGAAGAAGATATTGAAGAGATAGCAGACTACCTCCCCGGAAAAAGCTATCGGCTTGGGCCTGCCAATTACGACCATGTGCATGTTTTTTATTCAAACCAGCCATCGTACACGCCCAGTGAAGACGCAACCTTTGAGATTTTAATGAATGGAATCACCAGGGAAGCAGAGGAAATTTTTTCTGCAAACAGACAGAGAAACCAGGCACTAAGCAAAATTGAAAGCCTCTATAGCGGGATGGAAACAGACGATTACTTCTTTACTCCCTCTGGTTACTCCATGAACGGCGTGCAGGGTGAAAATTACTGCACAATCCATGTAACGCCCCAAAGGGCGGGTTCATATGCCAGCTTCGAGACCAACGTGATAGAAAATAATTATGATGCAAAAATTGATATGCTGCTTTCAGTTTTTAAACCGGAACGCTTTTCCCTGGTTTTAACCACAAGCAGGGAAGAAAAATTCCTGCAACTCCATGATTCACTTTACAGACCGACAGCCGAAACAAAGCAGTTCCCGATGTTTTGCAAAACAGAAAAAAGCTTTAATGAATTTGACTGTGGATATTGTGTATCATTTTTAAATTTTGTAAAAAAAGATTGAGTTTCATTTTTGGATATAAGAAATTTTTCAAACAAAAAAGTTAAAACAAAGATTATGCGCAAAGAAAACAAAAATGGTTCATGGGTCACTGAGGTTCATCAAGGTGTATCCGGGCTGACATTTAAGATAGATAAAATTCTGTTTTCTGGAAAAAGTGAATTTCAGAAGGTTGAGGTGGTCAGCACCCAGGGCCACGGCAACATGCTTTTAAACGACGGCCTTATCATGCTGTCGGAGCGTGATGAATTCATATATCATGAGATGATAGCCCATGTGCCGATGTTCTGCCACCCGAACCCAAAAAAAATACTTATAATCGGCGGTGGTGACGGTGGAACCGCCCGTGAGGTTTTAAGGCATGACTGTGCTGAAAAGGTAGTAATGGTTGAAATTGACGAGATGGTAGTAGATGCCTGCAAAAAGCATTTTCCATCTGTGAGCTGCGCCCTTGACGACCCTCGCCGGGAACTTTTGATTGGCGATGGAGTAAAATATGTTGCCAGCACAGACGAGATTTTCGACATTGTGATAATCGACTCCACCGACCCGATCGGCCCGGCTGAGCCGCTATTCAGCGATGATTTTTATGAGGACGTTTCAAAAATTTTAAGCACCAGCGGCATACTTATAACACAGGCAGAATCACCATTTTATGATGCGCCTGTTCAGGTGTCGATGTTGTCGAGCCAGAAGAATTTTTTCAAAAGGCTCCATGTGTATCTTTTCACAAACCTGACCTACCCTGGCGGTGCGTGGAGCTTTGGTTTTGCGTCAAATAATCTTTGTCCGATCAAGAATTTTGACCAGACAAGATTTGAAAAATCAAAATTAAAAACAAAATACTACAACCCTGGTGTTCATTTTGCTTCATTTATGTTGCCGGAGTTTATGAAAAACAATCTTGAGGGAATTATCGACACCTTTGAACAATGGGACGGAGCAAAGCTTTATGTATGATGGAAAAGAAAATTCAAACACCAGCGAACTTGTTACAACCGTCAGAGATCGCGCCAAAAGGCTTATGTCAAATGCCAGGTCGAGCCACGCCTGGGATCATACATTAAGGGTTGTTAAACTCTCAAAATTGATAGCCGAAAAAGAAGAAGCAGATGAAGTAGTACTTGAAATCGCAGTCCTTCTCCACGATATTGGGAGAGCATCCCAGGACGCATCCGGCGGGACAATATGCCATGCTGAAGAAGGGGCGGAAACTGCAAAAAAAATCATTAAGGACCTGCCCCTGTCAATTGACCAGAAGGAGAATATAATACATTGTATTATTTCGCACCGATTCAGGGGAAATAAAGTTCCTGGTACCAGAGAAGCAAAAATTCTCTTTGATGCTGACAAGCTCGATTCTATCGGAGCTGTTGGAATCGCCAGGACATACCTTTTTGCAGGAGAAGTTGGTGCAAGTCTCCACAACAAAAACATAGAAAACATTGAACAGACAAAACCTTACAGCCAGGATGATACCGGCTTTCGGGAGTATTCGGTCAAGCTGAAAAAAGTAAAAGACAAGATGCTCACCCAGGAGGGTATACGCCTTGCAGAAAGCCGCCATGCTTTTATGGAGGATTTTTTCAATCAGTTTATAGAAGAACACGAAGGGAAGAGGTAGAAAAAAATGAGTTTAAACATTGTAGAAAAAGTTGATGACCTTGTAGAAGTAAAAAACATTCTTATCAGTGTGTCAGACAAGTCTGGCCTGGAAGAATTTATCCCAAAACTGGTACAGATCAATCCTGAAATAAAGATATTTTCTACTGGCGGAACATTCGGGAAAATCAGCGAGATTCTGGGAAGTAATGCAGGCAAAAACCTTACCCAGGTTTCCGACTACACAGGTCAGCCAGAAACACAGGGTGGCCTTGTAAAGACGCTTGACTTCAAAATCTATCTTGGAATTTTGACAGAGACATACAATGACTCACACCAGGATGACCTGAAAAGAACAGATGCAGTTGCAATTGATATGGTTGTAGTAAATCTTTATCCATTTGCAGAAACAATTGCAAAGCAGGGTGTAACCGTGGAGATGGCAAGAAGTAATATTGACATTGGAGGTCCCTGCATGATCCGTGCATCTGCCAAAAATTTTCTAAGGGTGGCATCCGTGGTTAACCCGGGTGATTACAAGGCAATCATAACCTCACTTGAAGACAACAACGGCTCAATCCCCATTGAACTGCGCTGGAACCTGGCTAAGAAAGCATTTTCCCATACTGCACTTTATGATACAACAATTGCAGAGTTCTTGAACACCCGTGGAATTGAAAACCTGTACTAACTGCCACAGGCAGACTATTTATGTGTTTATTTTTTGCCCACAACAAAATATGAAAGAGTTGTAAGTATTTACGGTTTCTTTCATACCAATAGTGACGGACAATAAAAATTTAGGGAGAGTAAAATGGCCGAAGACTTAAAAAAAATGTATAGAACCATAATGGATGATAACTTTCCGCCAAACATGGAAGTAAGCTTTGTGGATGGCGATAAGCGTCAGACCCTGTTTTATGACAAGGTGAGCTGGACAATTGATAACGTGGACAAGGGCCTTCGTTATGGTGAAAACCCAGGCCAGGAAGCTGCTTTGTATCGCCTGGTGAACGGTAATTTAATCATAGGCGAAACCGAGACCATTGCGCCGGGTAAACATCTTGCCTCGGACATCGAGCTTTTGCAGTCTGGCAAGCACCCTGGAAAAACTAATTTAACCGATGCAGATAATGCATTAAATATCCTGCGCTACTTGCCGGGAAAACCAACAGCAGTAATTGTAAAGCACAACAACCCCTGTGGTGTGGCAATGTCTTCTACATTGGAAGATGCATACTCAAAGGCGTACATGGCTGACCGTGTGGCAGCCTTTGGCGGGTGCATTGCCGTGAACCGCTCCCTTGACAAAGCCACTGCCGAAGCGATCTCCAACCAGTATGCCGAGGTTGTTGTGGCACCGGAGTTTGAGGAAGGCGCACTTGATATCCTTTCAAGAAAGAAAAACCTGCGGGTAATAAAAATCGGGAATGCCGACAACCTGAGCAATTTTGTTGGCCAGCGGTTTGTTGATTTCAAATCCCTCATAGATGGCGGTATAATTGCACAGCTCTCCTTTGTTCCAAAATCACGCTCCACAGCAGACCTTACAATAGCCGAGACGATTTACAAGGATAAAAAATACAAAATCAATCGAGAACCAACCGCGGGCGAGCTTGAGGATTTACTTTTCGGGTGGCTGGTTGAATCCGGTGTTACTTCCAATTCCGTAATTTTTGTAAAAGACCTCGTAACCGTAGGCATAGGCACTGGCGAGCAGGACAGAGTCGGTGTTGCAGAAATAGCCAGGGACAAGGCATACCGCAAGCTTGCAGACAGATACTGTTTTGAAGAAAATGCAATCTCTTATAATGAGCTTGCTGATGAGGACAAGAAAAGGGATATTGATGAAAGGGTCGCCAAAGTCAATGGCGGGCTGACTGGTTCTGCCATGGTAAGTGATGCATTTTTTCCATTCAGGGACGGCGTTGATGTTGGCATAAATGAAGGTGTCACATCGGTGGTACAGCCTGGCGGTTCCGGTAATGACTATCAGGTAATAGAAGCATGCAACGAATCAGATGTAACAATGGTTTACACAGGCCAGAGGAGCTTTAAGCACTAGAAGTTTTAGTAAACTTTCCACTTGAAAAGAAGTAAAAAAAATCTGGGAAGTAATTACTTCTTTTTTAAAAAAATTAAAGCCCGCTTAACTTTTTACAGTTTAAGCGGGCATTATTATTTTGGATTTTTTTTAAAATTATATTTGGAATAAGCTAAATTTTCAAGCGTGTTGGAATAAGCCGAAAAAAATACGCAAAACAGGAGTGGAACGACAGCCACAAGATAGCGGCCAGCCTCCAGCGGACAGGCACAATTTACTTCCTTTGCCCTATCCTATTACCCATTTGCCATTGCGCTTGGTCAACTGAATATCGCCAGGCTTTGGGTTTGCCTGTTTTGCAGGCTTATCTTGAATTTTAATCAGGTCGCCAAAGGCAATCATGCCAAAGACTATGATCAGACCGCCGAGAAGAAGCAGAAGCAATCCCCCTGCGCAGCCTAAAATCGCCCCAATTCCGACCAGAAATATAAGTCCCCCAACGAAAAAGGAGATTATACCGTCGATTATCAGCGAGAGCTTAAACATTCAAACACCTTTGTTTAATTTTGCCACCAGAGTGGCATGTTATTTGTTTTTTTAAAAAAAATTATAAAAAACTTTTTATTGTTTATCATGGTCGTATGATTTTTAAAAGGGAAAAATTATCTTTTTTTGCCAATTTTTTTCGCCAGTTTCTGCATGGCCGACCTATAGGCTTTTGAACGTCAAAAGTCCTGTAAAGCAAATGTTAATAGAGCTTTACATTCTCTACCATTTATAGTTGCACTCATTACAAAGTAAGGTTTTGCCCATGCTGTCGCCTGGTACTGTATGCAGAACAGTTTTGGGAGATCGGCATAAAGGACATTTGGGTTTGAGTCCCTTTGACTTCCATTGAGTTTCATCTTCCTGAACTGCCACAATGCCTTCACCAGCCACTGCCGGAACATGTTGCACTTCCGGTGTTTGAATGGGGCATCCGCAGCTAAGGCATGTAAGTGCTCGTTTTGAGATCTGCCTGCCACAGTCCGGGCAAGGCGTAAGGTTCTGGCTTCTTGATAACACCTGGGTAGCCATTGGCGCAGCAGGTGGCTCTATCTCTGTTTCAATATTATCATAAACAACCTTGATAGCCTGGTCAGATATTTCATCATCATCATCTGCCATTGTAAGGGCATCTTCTTCCGGCATTGCTATTTCAGGTTCTCTGGCTGTGACTGCTGATTCTTCCATTGTGATTTCCGGCTCTTCCATTGCGATTTCCGGTACTTCTATTGTTATTTCCGGCACTTCCATTGTTATTTCCGGTACTTCCATTGATATTTCGGGTTCTTCCTGCGGTGTCCCGGCATCATCAATTTCGAGTTTTAATACATCTTCATCGGTCTCAGGCACAGAGTCTGCCGAATCCGTGTCCCTGGCTGGAGACAGGGAGGGAGTTTCCTCTTTTACAGATACTTCCTTAACTTCAGGTGCATCAGCACTTTTTTCCAGATAATCGGCTGGCTTGAAAATTTTTGAACATTTTGTGCATTTAACCTTGCGACCGCTCATAGCAGAAGGCATTGTATAATTTTGCCCACAATCCGGGCATATGGCTGTAATTTTTGCTGCTCTATCTTGAGCCATCCGTCATTCTCCTTATTTAATAACTTTTATTTTACCGGAGCATCACAGGCAGGGTTGCCATAGAGCCTCAGTTTTTTTTAAAAAAAATATTTATATTTTCTAACCATACTTCATATAATAGTAAAAGAGCAAGTAATTAATAAAAATATGCGAACCAAGCATTATACTCGAACAATCATAAAAAACATATCAGAAAGTCATGCCCCCGTTATAATACATGGATAATATATGGGCATCACTGTTTTTAGCTAAATCTACCCGTTAGTAGGCCCATCTTCTTTTTTAACTGCGTCATGGATGGAGTTGTAGATGCTTTTGAAATTTTCGCCAAAGGAGGAAGGGGATATTCTGCCAACCTCTATGAATTTAACGGTTATTTCCTTAGCTGCCCTGATAATATGTTCGTCTATTGATGCCATTATTTTTCCTTTTTATTGTCTGCAAATTTTTTTCTGGAATATTGATATTTACCGGAATAAAAAATAATACCCGCAAAAAGGGTTTAATGTCAAGACATCCAATCAACATTATCAATTGACAAACCGAACTTTTTTTCTTATTTTGTAATTAAGTCGGCATGGGTCGGCTTTATTTTTCATTAACCCTTCAACCAGAAGCCAAGATAATACTAATGACTGAAAACAAAACCTTTGAAATAAAATCAGAAAAATCAACCCCGGAAACTGTTGATGCAACTGTCATTGATGCAATAGACTATGCCTACGCAGGTGGCAGGGACATTGTGATAGAAATAAACCAGCCTGAATTTTCAAGCGTATGTCCCATGACTGGCTTGCCGGATTTCGGTACCATTACAATCACCTATGTACCTCAAAATACGATCGTGGAGTTAAAATCGCTCAAATATTATCTCCTGCAATACAGAAACGTTGGAATTTTTTACGAGCATGTTGTTAACAGAATACTTGACGATCTGGCCGATGCCCTAAAACCAAAACGCATGGAAGTTACTGGTGAATTCACCGCCAGAGGCGGAATCTGCACTAAAGTATCCGCAAAAATTTAAGGAGAACAATAAATGACAGCAAGACACATTTTCTGCATGATTATCGCATTATTGATATTTACAGGTTTTGGCTGCTCATCCAGAGATGATATAAACCTGAAGGTTGCTGTTACTGATTTTTACAACAGAACTGCTCACAAAGAAGAAACAATAAAGACATTCTTTGAAAAAAGATTGCTGATAGAAATTGCTGATGAATGCGATGAACTTATTGTTTTAGACCCATACCTTCAAGAATTTCCAGAAGCATTAAAGGAACTGCCAATAAAAACCAGCGGATTTCTCGACAACCTTGCAATCTCAAACATAGCCAGGTCTAACGGCTTGAATGCAGTGATCACCGGCTCCTTTATCTCCATTGACCTTGCCCAGGAAGAACGGGGCTACTTCTGGTTCAAGGACATGCATGTCTTTGTTAAGGTTCTTGTAAATATTGAAATGTTCGACCCTGTAACAGCAGCAAAAATACTCGACAACAGCTACCTTGAAGAAGTTAAAATAGATGAGTTTGAAATTGATTCCATGGTGGGTCAAAAAGTTGCAAGCCTTCCACAACTGAACAAGGCAATGGAAAAAATAGCCACAGACATTGCCGAAGACATCTGCGAAGTACTACAGGACATACCCTGGCGAGGCACAATCGCATCCAGCGCAGGTAATACTGTTACCATTAGTACTGGAGTCGGTGCAGGTCTTAAAGAGGGCGACAGACTTACAGTCCTTGCAAGGGGTCGCGAATACACCGGACAGGGCGGTCATGTTTTTATAATACCAGGAAGCAAACTTGGCGAACTGCGGGTGACACGAACCTTTGCCCACTCTGCAGAAGCTGAAATAACAGACGGTGAAAATATTCCCGCCGGCAGCAATGTTATGCTTTATGACGATTAGTGCATGGCTGCTGTTGAAAACATATTTTTAAAGAACTAAAAAAAAATGAAATTCAAATGGGACCCGAGTTCATATGACGATAAGCATAATTATGTATCTGAATTCGGGGAAGAGTTGGTACATTTATTAAACCCTGATCAGGATGAAACAATACTCGATATAGGGTGCGGTACTGGAGATTTAACATATAAAATCTCGACTTCATGCAAAAAAGTTGTTGGACTCGACAGCTCATTTGAAATGATACAGACAGCACAGAAAAAATTCCCGGATCTTCCCTTTTATAATCTTGATGCCACAAATTTTAAAATAGATTTCCTTTTTGACGCTGTATTTTCCAATGCTGCCCTGCATTGGATAACTGAGCCTGAAATTGTAATTCAAAATATCAACAGGCATTTAAAGAATGGAGGAAGATTTGTTGCAGAATTTGGAGGCAAGGGATGCGTAAATTAAATCATCAAAACATTAACCGGTATTTTAGATGACTTTCAAGTAGATTACCCTGAGATTGAAGACTCATTTTATTACCCGTCAATTGCGGAGTATTCACAAATACTCGAACAAAATGGATTCGAAGTTTCCCTTGCAATGCTGTTCAACAGACCAACACCCTTAAAAGATGGATTAGATGGATTAAAAAATTTCATTGAAATGTTTCTCGACTGGTTGTTTATCAATGTTTCAACAGAAAACAAAATGGACTATATTACACTTGCCGAAAAAAAATTGCAAAACTCCCTTTTAGAGGATTCAACGTGGATTGCAGATTACAGAAGAATTCGAATTGTTGCGATAAAAAAAACATAAGTATTTAAGATTTCTTTCATACAAATACCCCAAAACACGTAGCCAGACTACAACCGCCCAGCCACATTTTTGATTACAGCCGAAAGTTTATGGGCAGCATCATTTGCTGCCTTAATCACGCCTTCTATCGTGGCTGGCTCCGGGTTGTCCGGGTCGTTAATATTGGAGATAATCGACAGACCCAGCACACGCATCCCTGCGTGTCTTGCTGCAATTACTTCCTGCACCGTTGACATGCCCACGGCATCACCGCCAATATTTTTCATGTACCTGATCTCCGCAGGTGTTTCCAGGGACGGCCCCTTGACACCAACGTATACTCCCCTGTGGATTCGGATGTCTCCAGAGGCATTGATGGCGGCAACTGACTTTGCAGCATCCTCTGCTATTGTGATCAAATCAGGATCATAGGCTGCAATCATATCCGGGAACCTTACACCCCATTCTTCAAAGTTTTCTCCAACAAGTGGATTTTCCCCGGTCAAATTAATGTGGTCGCTAATTATCATGATGTCACCCTGTGAAAAGGACTGGTTCATACCGCCGGAGACGTTGGTGATTATAAACACCTGTGCGCCAAGCCCCTGTAGCACCCTGACAGGAAATGCAACCTCTGCCGGCTCAAACCCTTCATAAAGATGAAATCGCCCCTGGAATGCAGCAACAACCTTTCCAGCCATAGCTCCAATAACCAGCCGCCCCTTATGACTCTCCACCGTGGGGACTGGAAAACCCGGAATATCTTCATACTCAAAAACAGCCCTGGTTTCTACGGAATCAGCAATATCGCCAAGCCCGGTACCTGCCATGATTCCAATATCCAGGGTTCCTGAATAGGATTTTTTTATATGGGCTACTGCCTGGTCAACCCGTTTTTTTATTGAATCTACTGCCTCGGCACCCATGAAATGCTCCTTATCGTTTTTAATTCTTAATTTTTTTTCTTCCAGGCTTATCTGATTGTGCGCTCAGACCTTATCCCTTATGTTATTTAATGCTTCCCATGAAAACTTTTCGTCTGCGCATGGAAACACTGCATTATTAGTAAAAATCGGGTCAGCATTTATATCGTATTTTGAGGCCCTGACCGCATCATCCCACAGTCCGGTTTTGGGAACCGGCGAATAATAAGCCGGAACAGGCGTAATCCCTGTTTCTTTGACAATGGTTATGGACTCAAAAAGCTCTTCAAAGGACTGTCCGGGCAGGCAGGCAAGCAGGTATGCACCTATGTCCTTTGTTTCAAACCCTGCTTTTTTCAGGCTTGTTACTGCCTGAGAAAAATCATCCCTGGTCACCTTACGATCCAGTCTGTCAGACCCGCTGAAGGACGAGGTCTCAAGGCCCAGGCGAATCGTTTTAAACCCTGCAAGCTTCATCAATCTGGCTGTTGTATCATTTATTTCGCGAATATGCAGGGCATTGGGCGTGTGGAAACGAGCTTTTATGCCTTTTTCCACGATTTTTTCGAGCATCGGCACAGCATGGTTTTCATGTCCTATTAAAAGGGCATCATCGTAAAATGCAAAATCTGTTACATTATATTTTTTTTGCCAGGACTCAATTTCTGCAACAATGGAACCAGGCGACCGGCGCAGCATTGCAGGCTCAAGAACATTTGATGCGCAATAGGAGCAGGAAAATGGGCAGCCCCTGGAAGTTAAAAGCGGAACAAAGGGAATATTTCTCTGCAAATCCAGGGCTGGCAAGGGGTATGTGTCGAGGTTGGTTTCATCAATACTGCATTCTGCGTCAAATTGCGTTAGCTTTGAAACCAGGTTTAAAATCCCCGCCATTGACCGCTCCCCGGTCACCAGGTCTGCTTTTGAATTTTTTACTGCATGCTCATGTGAAAGGGCAGAATAGATCCCACCCAGGACTATCCTGACACCAGGAAAGGCCTGGCGCAGCATTTCAATCGTGAAGAATACTCCCGGATACCAGTACGTCATAAGTGAAGTGACTAAAATCAGGTCTGGCTTTGGGATTGCTGCAACATCTTCCATAAACCATTCCTGCATGATTCCATACCTGGAATATCTTCTGTCAATATCTTCCAGGCCCGGTGGTTTTTCGATTGTTGTTTTTAGATATGCTCCCCTGCCGTCTTTTTTTGAGCTGGTCTTTTTTGCGTTGGGGTGAAACCTGTCAAGGCAGTCCTGGTAATAGACGTTAAATCCTGCATTCCTGAGCATTGAGGCAATCTGAAGCAAGCCATAGGGCCTTGCCCAGAAATCAAATGCTGCAAAATCGTATATCCAGGGATTTACAAGGAGAATGCCGGGTGAGTCAGGCTTCATGTTTTCAGATTCAATATTCATGCACATCTTTCAATTTTAGTTAATTAAAGTTTCACTACGCTCAACATGATGCTTAATAGTATGTGATTCCCACAAGGCATATAATTCATGCAGAAATCCCTTCATTTTACTTTTTGGAAAAAAAAGATCATTTTTAAGTAATTCGTAAACTTTCTCTTCAATACTCAAGTGAGGATCCAGGGTTTTTAATGCCTGGTCAACAATCTGCTGATTTTTTATTATCTTGTTCCTCATATACTTAAATGGCCCGGTGTCAGGATTTTTAACAATATGCGCATGGGATGAGGTCAAAAAATTACTCTTCTCAAGAAAGATTGATTCAGCATGGTCAATATCTTTTATATACTGCTCAATGGAACATTGCTTAAACCCATACCACGGCCCAAAACCATCAACCCCCGGTGCTGGCTGATCAAACCCAAGGCAGCTTACATGGAGTATTTTTTCCAATGGTAAAAAAAAGCCAACATGGGATTGTGAATGTCCTGAAAAAGAAATTGTTTCTATGATGCAATTTTCAAACATTAATTTATCCCCCGGCATGAAAGGGACAACATTTTCGCATTCTTTAAACTTATTTAACATTGCGAATTGCTCGATTGAAGAAAAGTCTTTTACTCCTCTCCAGTCAAAGCTTTGAAAAAAATGCTTGATATCGGTCAGGCACATGGACTCAGGCGATGGTGCGTGTATGGTTGCTCCGGCCTGCTCCCAGTTATGAACATGGGCAATATGATCCATGTGGCCATGGGTGTTTACATAATCTGATACCGGCCCGAATTCCCTGACAACTGCATTAATATGCTCTGGTTCGATATTTATATCCAAAGCAATTGCCTTTGAATTCCTGCCCTCCTTTGGCAAAATAAGTAAACCATCGGAACAGGAAAAATTTGACGGGATCTTTATCTGATGAACAAGCAGAACATCTTCTGTTACCTTGCTGATTTGTAGATTATCCAAATTCATATCACCCTTTTCATTTTTTTTGACATGTTGGCCTAAAATTTTTAAATGGACAAAAATTTTTTACTTTAAAAAAGCTCTCAGGGTTTCAATATTTTTCGCATCCCACTCAACCCCATCCTTCTTTTTTGGAGTTTCAAGAATTTTGGGTATATTTGACAGTTGCGCATCCTCCATAATCAACCTGAATGTTTCCGGGCCTATCAAGCCTTCGCCTATATGCTCGTGCCGGTCTACACGTTCGCCAAGACCTTTTTTTGAATCGTTCATATGTATCATCGCCAGCCGGGAAATGCCAACCACCCGGTCAAAGGCAGTCATTGTTTTTGTGTATTCTTTTTCAGTCCGAATATCATAGCCAGCAGCAAATATATGGCATGTGTCCAGACAAACTCCAATTCGATTTTCATGACCGGAAAGCTCGATTATTTCTGCAATATGCTCAAAGGTATGCCCAATCCCCCTGCCCTGTCCTGCGGTGGTTTCCAGCAGCAGAAAGATATTTTTCATACCCTTAAAATCATCGTGATCATTTATATTTTCAAATACCCGGCGAATCATCGAGGCAGCATTTTTTATCCCCTGGGATTCGCCTGCACCCATGTGAGATCCTGGATGCTGCACAATATATTCAATGCCAAGTGCATGGCAGCGTTTAAATTCGTTTATCAGTGCGTTTTCAGACTTCACCTTTTTCTCATCCTCTGAAACCGCTGGATTTATAAGATATGAAGTATGTGATGCAACTTTAACAATCCTGTTTTTCTCTATTGATTGTTTAAATTTATCTGCAACAGATTTGCTTATCTCTTTTTCCTTCCATGTTGAAGCGTTCTTCGAAAACACCTGCAACGTCCTTGAGCCAAAGGAAGCAGCCTCTTCCACTGCTTTATCAAGCCCTTTTGAAATGGAAAAATGCGCGCCTACAAGTTCTTTTGGATCTACTTTCAATACATCTTCCTGTTTTATAATCTGGTTAATATTCGTGGAGCTATTCTTTGTCGCACCCCGGCCCTTGTGCTTTTTCATAACCTTTGACTTTGATTCAGATTTTAAAAAAATGCAATAATCAGTTAATTTGCACGACCCGCAATCGGGTTTTCTGGCAAAGCACACGCCCCTGCCAAGGTATATGAGAAACAGGGAAAAGTCATTCCATTCTTTTTCAGGCATCAACGCCATTAAATCAAATTCGATTTTTTTCGGGTCCTTGCTTTTTGTCAAACCAAGCTTTTTAGATATTCGTGCAACATGGGTATCCACGACCATGCCGGGAACCCCAAAGGATGTGCCAAGCACTACATTTGCGGTTTTTCTGCCGACTCCAGGCAGTGCGGTCAGGGCTTCGAGCGTGTCGGGAACTTCGCCATTGTGGTTCTCAAGCAGCGATCTTGCGCAATTCCTGATATGTTTTGCCTTGTTCCTGTAAAAACCAGTGGAATAAATAATTTTTTCAATCGTGGCAAGCCTTGCGCCGGCAAGTGCATCTGGTGTTGGAAGCCTTTTAAAAAGATTAACCGTCACAAGATTAACCTGCCTGTCGGTGCATTGTGCGGAGAGTATTGTTGCTATCAAAAGCTGAAATGGGTTTGCGTGATGAAGCTGAGTCTTGACATGGGGGTACTCGGCCCTTAATATACTTATTATCTTTGTAATGTTACTCTTCATGAGGACGTTCCTGATTTTTATATAATGTAGATCAGTAGTGTCCGGTTTAACTTTTTAAAACAGCATATAACACGCTGTTATTTTACAATATATTGACGATCAGTAGTGTCCCGTTTAACTTTTTAGAATAGCACCCAACGTGCTGTAA
>JAOZSB010000403.1 GCA_029939895.1 Desulfobacterales bacterium | reverse complement strand
AAAGTAGCTATTGCTTCTAAGTGCTTTTTTTAAGCAATTAGGAAATATTTGCTCTTTTGGCCCATTGTATTTCTTGTCTATATTCACATAAAATGTTGCAGAAGAATCAGAAGCAAGTTTACTGGTAATCGCTTGCACTCCGCTTGAAAATTTAAAAGGGTTGTAAAATGGCTTTTCACTTTTTATGTCACCGACAGAGATAGATAATCTAGCTATAAATCCATGCTTTAAGACAAACCCTGTTTTATATTGAGGCTCATCCAGGTAGTAACTTGAGACTGGATAATTCTCATCAAATCTAAAGGCTATAGTTAGTTGATGAATATCCATCAATGATGGGTTCATTACTTGAATTTCATAAGAAGTCATTTGTAGTGAATCAAAAGTTTCAGTTATTTTGACCTCAGGCTCAGGGACGTAAAACAGATAACTAATTAAAAATAAGGTGCTTGCCAACAAACCTGCACCTAAAATAGTTTTTACCCAAAAAGAAAAAATAAAAACAAGAATATATTTAGAAATGTCTAAAGCCATTTTCTTTCGATTTTCTTGTTCTATGTCATTTTTAGGTACTTTTGTGGATGAACTTTTATTAGCCACTTTGTTTTTTCTACGATTATTCTTGCCCATTATTTTGAAATACTCCACCAAAAAAATGAATATAGCAGTTATTCAGCAATTATAATTTTTGGGTCGTCTGTTTTTTTGGTTGTTCTTTTTCCTGTTTTTCCATAAGTGAATGGGAATAAATAGATTCCGATACACCAGTTTGCTTAATGATAAAATGAAGTACATCTCTAGAAAGCTTGAGTGTCCTACTCCCGTAAACTTCCTCAGGGGTACCGTATATAATATTAACATCTGGAACTAAAACACTTCTTGTTAAATGATCCATGCAGGGTACAATTTTCGATGAAGAAGATAACGCATTAAGTAGTCTTGCTACCAGTTCCACAAAATTATCAAAAAAAAGTGGGACAACTGTAAGCCTATTATCAGGGACTACTTTTGCGATTGTGTCAAATAACGCTTCTCTATCTCTTCGTTCTCTGGCACCACCTAACATCCTGGTAAATGCCCCTTCGGATACTTCATTTATATTATGTTTAATAATTTCTGATGCAAATCGTATCACGGATAATGCAAAATTTGTTGCCAATTGATGTGCCAGAGCAACATGCCCTATGTCTTTCTCATCGAATTTAGACGACGCATTTTGAAGCAACCTAATAATATTAATAACATTTCTGTGGTCAGGGAGTGTCCAGTAGTCATACTTTAGATATTCTAAGAGTTTGGACAAATCTGATTTTTTATTAATTGACGATTGAACTTTTACCTCGTACACTTTTTTTTCATTTTCGACGTGGGTTTTTTCGGATATTCCCATGTTTGCCATGAGACTCAGAAGGTTTTTTTCGTCTAAAATCCATATTCCTAAATCCCTTCCGATCTCTCTTGCATTTACATCAATTTTTTTTTGAACGAAATAAGCTTTGTCAGCATGAAAAAAGTCCTTAAGACCATTAAGTTTTAGTAAATTTTCCATTGCTTTTTCTTCAAGAGACTTGCACTCAGCAACGGCAATATGAGTTGCAAAATCAGCCTCAATATTTACACCAAGAACATCAAAGTCAGTTATCTGCTTTCTTGTATATTTCGGTTGATAGCTATAAGTGCAAAGGTCGACTTCATGGAAAACGGTATATCCTAAGTTGCGGAAAACCGTACTGACAAAAAGTTTTAATTCTAAATCGTTATCATTCAATGCCACTTGAGCCCCCCATCATGAGATGATTCAAAGCATCAATACTGCTTGCGCTCATCTGAGTATGCTTTAAATTTTTTGTGCTCATACGAGTCATAGTAGTCGAGCCATATGAACCTGATACTCCTGGTAAAAGAAGTTGCCTAGCTTTCAAAACGGATTCGTCGATTTTCACAACTTCCTTCACGGTTAAATACTGTATAGCAAGATCAAGGGAGCGCATATTGTCAATAGTATCAATAACTTCAAAGTTGAATCGCCCTGAATAAAATGTATCATTTGTAACTCTCCCTACTCCCAACTTGTGTAGCAAGGCATATTGTTGTTTAATTTCACTATGAGATCCAATTCGTTTAGAGTATTTTAATCTATTCAAGATTGCCAATGGGTCATTTATCTTAGTAATACCTGCATAAGTTTGACCGTATCTAACGCATGATACTATAGCTCTTGCTTTTTCTAAAAGAGCTTTTTCAAGTTTGCCAACACCTTTTAAGGGTGTAAAGGCAAAAAACTTTTCACCAGAAGTTGAGTTGACAGATGGAGTTGGTATGCAACCCATCTTAATCGCCTCGATAAGTATAGGCTCAAAAATATTCTCCAAAGGAAACCCTTGGTAATTTCTGATGCGCCTTACTTTTTCGCTAACATTTTCAGTTGGAAATTTTTCAAATAATGCAATTAATTTTTCTGGATTTTCATCATGATACAAAGGAGAAAAGCCTATTGAACTACCGTCTACCGGACTTGTATATGATGCATAAAATGCGCCTGTTTTCCCAACATCAGAGATTATGCCAAAACTTTCAGGATCGAGATTAAACTTATTAATAATGCCCCTTTCTTTATGCGGGGCAATCATGAGTTCGTCAAGAATAGTAACTGTGATTTTCTCAATGTCTGACGGACTAGTAATCCTCCACTTTTCACCTATGGCGGCATATTGCTCTTCCATAAGAGGGATTCTTTCCTCAATCTTCTTTATTTCGCCCGAAGATTTATGTAGGCTTACATAACCAATTTCTTGAAGTTCTTCCAAAGATTTGTCTAAGGTATCAGCTGGAATTTTTAACTCACCAGCAGCCGCCAATAAATAATTGTAATCTGATATGACATCCTGTCCCTTTATTAAATTGGCTACTCTTACGGCTGCCCCAAGACGTTTTGTCTTACGAAAATGAGTTTCCGTTAGCCCCCCAGTTTGGTTGCAGAGGCCCTCATTTATTTCTTCAAGTCTTCCTGAAATCAGTTTGTCGTCCATATATTTTCTAATTCATTAGTGTTTAAATTTCAAAAGTGAATATTATTGTAAAAACAACTCTATCTTTTTAATCAATCCATTATTTTTCATTGGCAATCATTATATGTATATCGACTTTACCAATGATAGTCAACCCAAAAATACATCTCCGGGAACACCAAACTTAATTATCGACAAGACCCAACAAGCATATTTAAATGAATAAACCTTCACCTATCAACAATTACCACCAACCCAGCAACCCATGACATGGGTTCTGTTGTAGGGATATTATCGGGTGATGCATCATCAGGGGGTGTGTCTTTTGTTGAATTGGTTTTCACCTGCACACCTGCGGATTCAAGCAGTTTGGCGACGTTGATGCCAAAGCCGGACATGGATGGGCGTGCGAGCAATGGGTTGCGGCATCCTGCCGTGCCAGAGAGCCTCTGGCACTCGTTGTGAGCCGAGCAGAAAATTTTTCGGCATGAGCCACCTGCAAATGCTTTTGACCCGGCATACCCCATCTCAACCGCCTTGAGTTCGACTCCTGCCACAAGTTCATGGAGCAGCGCCATGACTTCCCAGCGTTCATCGGAAAACAGAACCGCAGACGGTACATCAACCCTGACTACTATGGAATGGCTGCTTGTGCGCTGAAGCTCCCTGAACCCTGCTGGCCCGGCAACATGGGGCGGGCAGCCCGGGGCCAGGCCGTAGTTTTCACAATCCCTGCAATAATCCGCCAGACCTTCTTCGACCACAATATCGCATGAAGCTGTTTTGCCCACGTGGCTTGCGCCCAGTTGCAGTGCCTTCTGAAACAGGATGGTGAATTCTTCTTTATGCATCACATTTTACCTCAAAATTATTTCCCCAGGCTGGCAGGATGATGTTATCGGGTCTGTAAAAACCCTTGTGAAAGCCAGAGATAAAGCTGTTCATGAATTAAGCAGGCAGTAAAGTTGTGTGGATAAATCATTTTAATGGCTTTAATGAGAATACGGTTATCCACGAAGGCCAGGTTCTTTTTTTTTAATGATCGGGTC
>JAOZSB010000077.1 GCA_029939895.1 Desulfobacterales bacterium | reverse complement strand
TTGAATGTCTATACTTATTTTAAGTTTTTTTCCTTTTTTTAGAAACAGCTCCTAACTTTTATTGAAGAGCATCTTTTTATTTACTGCTTTGCAACAGCATCATGCAGAATCGGTCTGAATGCACGAATCATGATGTTGGACCTGGCTGGATGCACCCTGTTGGTCAGAAGTACTGCAATTAACTTCCTTTTTAAATCAATCCAAAAGGACGTGCCTGTAAATCCAAGGTGGCCAATGCTCTCTGGAGCAAAAAATCTGCCGGAACTGGAGTTCTCCTTTGAAGGCATGTCAAAACCAAGCGTACGCCCGGTGTTGCCGCTTTCATGCAAAAACCTGCGAACCAGCGCACTGTCAAACAATTCAGATTTACTTTCCACGGAGCCATGCCACGCCTTTACTATCTCCAGCAATAGATCATGAACCGCACCTGCCGTTCCAAAAAGCCCGGCCTGCCCGCAAACACCGCCAACGGCCCAGGTGTTGTCATCGTGAACCTCACCCCTTAAAACTTTTTTTCGCCAGGGGCAATCCTCGGTTGCTGCAAATTGCAGGTCTGGCTTTTTCTGGTTCAGGCCCATAAAAAAAAGATCAACGCCCAGGGGCCTGTAAACCTCCTGAACAAGAAACTCATCAAGCCCCATGCCAGAAAGCTTTTCCACAACCCATTCCAGGATCATGAAGCCAATATCACTATACACTGTTTTTTCACCAACAGGATTTTCTAAGGGTTCGGTTATAAGAAATTCCCTTAGAGCTTTTTTCCTGGGATTGTCAGACTGATTTTCATGAAACTCCCAGGGGATGTCCCGCAGTTTTTCAAAATACGGTTGATGTGCCGGAAGCCCGGAATCGTGCCGAAGCAGATTTTTTATTGAAACAGCTCTGGTTGAAGTTTCGGAAAACTCAGGCAGTATTTTATCAAGCCGATCCTCAATATCGAGCTTCCCGGCCTGAACAAGCCTGATTATGGCAAGGGTCGTCCCAAGGGGTTTTGTAAGTGAAGCAATGTCAAACACCGTATCGAGGGAAACCATATCCCTGGTCTGTAAATCAGTATAACCAAAGGCCCTGTGCAGATGAACCTGCCCATCCTCGGAAACAAGAAGAACACCGCCGGGAAAAACATTGGTTTTAACGCCCTCCTCCATGAGATCCGAGGCTTTTCTCAGGTCAATCATGGATTACCCTTGTCAAACACAATCGCACCCGCCCTTGAGTCAAGAACAGCTTCAACACCCAGTGGAATGGTCATGTTAATACTGCCGTGTCCAAAGTTAAAGCCAGATACTACCGGGATGTTGAAATTTGCAAAAAAAGTTTCCAGCAGGGCGCGGATTTCCTTTGGGTCGCCACAGTCGGTGAAGTCGCCAACAGCCACGCCTTTAATCCCGCCAGAATTTATATCATCAAAGCACCCGGCCAGTCTCATCTGAGTCAGCATCCTGTCAAGTTTGTAGGGTTGTTCGCCAATATCCTCTATAATAAGGATGCACCCGTCAAGTTTCGGCTGCCAGGGAGTTCCGCAAAGATGCGTCATGGTTGCAAGATTTCCACCCATGATTTTGCCGGAACAACTACCAGGGCATATCACTGCCGGGTCTTTTGCTGAGACCTTGTGGGGAAGCCTGCCATTGCCGGTTACAGCTTCAATAAAAGCCTCCCTTGAATCATCGTCAACCTTTGTGAGGGTTGTAACCATTGGCGAATGGAGAACCGGGGTGCAACTGTTCATGTGAATCGCCATGAGCAGCGCAGTTGCATCGCTGAACCCGGCAACTAACTTGGGGCATTTTTTTAATAACATAAAGTCGAGCTTGGACAACAGGCGCATCGACCCGTAACCTCCACGGGCGCAGATGATACCATCAATGTTTGTATCAGCAAAATATCTGTTTAAAATGCCTGCCCTTGTTTCATCTGAACCAGCCAGAAATGTGTTTTTATCAAAGATTTCCCCGGGGATAACAAGCTTAAACCCCCTTGAACGCAGGAAGTTCGCCCCCGCATTAAACTCGTCAATGTCAAAGGGGCTGGAAGG
Source organism: Desulfobacterales bacterium (assembly GCA_029939895.1). Lineage (GTDB taxonomy): Bacteria > Desulfobacterota > Desulfobacteria > Desulfobacterales > JAOZSB01 > JAOZSB01. Next base: position 12,966 of record JAOZSB010000077.1, on the reverse strand, counting down.
CGCAGCGATTCCAAGTACAAAGTCAGAACCCCTGGAGCCTGTCTGGTTTGCAACCGCCTGGTCTGGATTTTTAATTGTGTTATCTGACATGGGATTAAATATATACGGTATTTACCAAAATTTCAAGGGGCAGTGAAACCAGGCACCAAAAGCAGGAGCAGCGAGGGGTTTTTTTTATGAGTTGAAACATATTGCTGTAGTTTATTGATGTTGGGCTGCGAATTATTTTTGGTGATTATTTGGTTATGTAATAAGAATAAAGGTCAGTTTTTGTGATAAAAGAGGTTTGGTTTATTGGTGATGTCATGGCAGTAATACCACCTGTTGCGGACGGGTGGTAGTCTGCCCCCACATCTTGAGGTTGCATGTAAACGCACATAACAGCCTTATATATACAGGGTTTGTACGATTATTAAAAGCTTGACAAGGTACTACCAGCATGATATTTCAACCTTTTGTTGAATTTATAACGACCATGTGTCTATGTCGTTGTTATTATTAGAATTATTAGAAATAAACACTTTGATAGAAATTTATGCAAATAGAAAAAGCCTGTAATATCAGGTGTATTTTGAAAGGGGGTGTCAAGCTCACAGTCAAAAAATAGATCGTACTATTGTTATATGTTGTATAAGATTAAAATTTTTTAGACCAATTTAAAAAACTTAGGAGGTAATCAATGCCAAGTTTTGTAATCACAGAGAAATGCGATGGATGTAAAGGCGGAGACAAAACCGCATGTATGTACATCTGCCCGAACGACCTTATGGTCCTCGACCCACAAGCCATGAAGGCTTACAACCAAGAGCCGGATCAGTGCTGGGAATGTTTTTCCTGCGTAAAGATTTGCCCGACACAGGCAATCGAAGTAAGAGGTTACTCTGACTTTGTACCGCTAGGAAGTAGCATCATGCCTATGCTTGGAACTGAAGACGTTATGTGGACATGTAAGTTCAGGAACGGCGTTGTAAAAAGATTCAAGTTCCCTATTCGCACAACTGCTGAAGGAACAGCCAATGCGTATCCAGACCTCAAGGGCAAAGACCTTGACAGCAATCTGCTTTCCACCGAGGAAGCTGATGGCACAACACTGGCTACACCGCTTGCCTAAGGGCAAACGTGGTTAATAAGTTTCAATTTTGATTAAAGAATTAAGATACATATAATTAAGGAGGATATAACATGGCAATTCCGAATAAACCCCTCGGAGAACTCAAGGCAGTTAGGGATCCAGAAGTAGAAGAGCGCGAAGTCGATATTCTTATCGTTGGCGGCGGCATGGCTGCTTGTGGAACCGCTTTTGAGATTTGGAAATGGGCATCCCCAGATACTAAGGTACTGCTCGTAGACAAGGCATCAATGGACAGGAGCGGCGCTGTTGCACAGGGTCTTTCCGCTATTAATACATATATTGGCGACAATACGCCAGACGACTACGTCCGTATGGTTAGAAATGACCTTATGGGAATCGTACGTGAAGATCTTATTTTTGACCTTGGAACCCACGTTGATGATTCTGTTCATCTGTTTGAAGAATGGGGACTCCCCATGTGGAAAAAAACAGACGATGGAAAAAACTTAGACGGTAAAAAAGGCCAGAAACTTGGTACATTGAAGGCTGGAGCAACTCCAGTACGTACAGGTAAATGGCAGATAATGATCAATGGTGAGTCCTACAAGAGAATAGTTGCAGAAGCTGCAAAACTTGCTCTTGGCGAAGACAACATCATTGAAAGAGTTTTCATCGTTGAGCTTCTGCTTGATGACAAAGCTGACAACCAGATTGCTGGCGCAGTTGGTTTTTCAGTTCGTGAAAACAAAGTATATATCATCAAAGCAAAGACCATGATGGTTGCCTGTGGTGGCGCTGTAAATATTTATCAGCCACGTTCAGTTGGTGAGGGTAAAGGTCGTGCATGGTATCCAGTATGGAACGCAGGCTCCACATACACAATGTGTATGAAGGTTGGTGCTGAGCTTACCATGATGGAAAACCGTTTCACCCCGGCTCGCTTTAAAGATGGTTATGGTCCTGTTGGCGCATGGTTCCTCCTGTTCAAGGCTAAAGCTCTGAACGGTCTGGGCGAAAACTTTGCTGCCTCTGACAAGTGTAAGGAAGAACTTGCAAGATATGCTCCATATGGAACTGCTGCAATCACCCCGACCTGCCTCAGAAACCATCTGATGCTTTTCGAGATGAAAGAAGGACGCGGTCCAATCATTATGGACACTGTTACTGCTCTGGCCGAACTTGGCAAGACCATGGACAAAAAAGAGCTCAAGCATCTTGAGTCTGAAGCATGGGAAGATTTCCTTGACATGACTTGTGGACAGGCTAACCTCTGGTGCGCAACTAACACCGAGCCTGAAAAGAAGAATTCAGAAGTTATGCCTACCGAGCCTTACCTGCTTGGTTCACATTCCGGTTGTTGTGGTCTCTGGGCTTCCGGTCCAAACTGCGACTGGGTTCCAGATGATTACAAATGGGGCACCGGCGACAAAATATTTAACCGCATGACCACAGTTAATGGTCTTTTCACCGCTGGCGACGGCGTTGGTGGATCCGGTCATAAATTCTCCTCTGGTTCACATACAGAAGGTCGTATCACAGCTAAGTCTATGGTTCAGTATCTTGCTGCCAATCCAGATCTGGCACCAAGCTTCAAAGAAACCAAAGAAGAGCTTCTTGACCTCGTCTACAAACCTGTAAGGGTTTACCTTGACAATTGTGACTACACCACAGCAGAAGAAATCAATCCTAATTACATCAAACCAAGCGGCATGGCCCTCAGACTTATGAAGGCTACTCACGAGTACGGCGCTGGAACATCTACATACTACCAGACAAGCACAAAGATGCTTGAGGTTGTTATGGATCTTCTCCAGACCATGCGTGAAGACTGTGAAAAACTTGCTGCCGGCGATCTCCATGAGCTCATGAGAGCTTGGGAAATCTATCATCGTATCTGGACTGTTGAGGCGCATCTTCGCCACATCCAATTCAGAAAAGAAACCCGTTACCCAGGCTTCTACTATCAAGCTGACTATCCGGGACAGGATGATGAAAACTGGTTTGCATTTACAAACTCCAAGTACGATCCTAAGGAAGCAAAATGGGATGTTTTCCAGAGAAAATATCACCAGATTATTCCTTCATAAACCGACATTAAAGGCTTTAAGATTAGCAGCCTGAAAAGTCATCTCCAGGCACCACCCGGTGCCTGGAGATTTTTATTAAACGGTTAGTTCTTCCTGTCGTATTTGTGTCCGCCTGCCCACTGGCTTTTGCCCTTTGGACATTTACACAACAAATATAAAAACCCGTGGGCATATGGACACAATAAACGAGAATCGCTGTTATAATAAGGTCGAAGCTGATAGACCTTAAAGTTATAAGAGTTTTTTTATTTTAAAAAATTATTTACGGAGGGTTAGAATGACACAAAACAAAGAAGCCCCGAAAAGCGGAAGCATTCTGGTTGTCGGCGGAGGGATAAGTGGCTTGACCACAACTCTCGAAGCAGCAGAAGTGGGGTATGAAGTGTTTTTGGTGGAAAAGAATTCCTTCCTCGGCGGGCGAGTTTCACAGCTGAATCAGTATTTCCCAAAGCTGTGTCCCCCTACCTGCGGATTGGAAATCAATTTCAGGAGAGTCAAGGACAATCCAAACATCAAAGTTTTTACCAAAGCAGAGGTTGAGAAGGTTGACGGAACTCCCGGCAACTATAATGTTACAATTAAGCTCAGCCCCAGGTATGTGAATGAAAAATGTACAGTCTGCGGAAATTGTGTAGAAGCCTGCCCCGTGGAAAGAAAAAACGGTTTTAATTTTGACATGGACTCCACAAAGGCAATCTACAAGGCCAACGACATGGCATTCCCAAGTCGTTATGCCATTGACTCCTCAGTTTGCAAGGGAAGCGACTGCAATAAGTGCGTTGATGCTTGTAAATACGGTGCAATAGAACTTGATATGGAAACCAAGACTCTTGAAATCAATGTTGGGGCCGTTGTATGGGCCACTGGCTGGTCACCATACGATGCCACAAAGATTGATAATCTTGGATATGACATGCACCAGAATATAGTTACCAACATGATGATGGAACGCATGGCAGCTCCAGGCGGGCCAACAAACGGAAAGATCCTGCTTCCTTCGGACAACTCCGAACCCACAAGCGTTGGATTTGTACAGTGTGCAGGTTCCAGGGATGAGAATCACCTTCCCTATTGTTCCTACATCTGCTGCATGGCCTCCTTAAAGCAGGCCACATATATCAGGGCGCAATATCCAGATGCAGATATTTACATTTTCTACATTGACGTTAGAGCACCTGGTAAACGCTATGAAAAATTTTATAATGATATTAAGGCCGATGAAAAGGTCTACCTGATTAAGGGAAAAGTGGCCGAGGTAAACGAGGTTGATGGCGGCAAGATTGAGCTGGTTGCAGAAAATGCAGTTACTGGCGAAAAGGTCAGACAGGTTGTTGATATGGCTGTTCTGGCTACAGGAATGCAGCCTAATGCAGCGCTTAACAAACTGCCCGCCGATCTGGTTTATAATGAGGACGGCTTTATAGTGAACGACTTCGATAAGGGCGGAATGTTCGCCGCTGGTTGCGCAAACAAACCAGCCGATGTTGTTTCATCCAACCAGAACGCCACAGGCATGGCCCTTAAGGCTATTCAAACCCTGGTGAACAGGTAGGAGGAATTGATGAGCAAAAAATACTGTGTATATATTTGTACAGGATGCGGAATTGGCGAGGCCCTTGATATTAAAGACCTTTGCGGAGTCCCGGAAGAAGAAGGTACTCCAGTAAAGACCCATGAATTTCTCTGCTCAGCCGATGGTATCGATTTAATCAACAAGGACGTGGCTGACGGAACAAACTCTATTGTCATTGCTGCATGTTCAAGAAGGGTTAACTACGATGTCTTCAAGTTTGATGGTTGTGTTGTAGACAGGGTCAACCTCAGAGAGCAGTGCGTATGGTCACATCCAAGATCTGAGTATCCTGCCTTGACAGAAGATCAAAAAGACGATGAAGAGCATTTTGACAGCCTTCAGATGCTTGCCGAAGATTACATTAAAATGGGCATGGCAAAAGTCGAGAAGATCAATGTGCCGGAACCCTACAAGGGTGAGGCTTTCACAAAAAATATCCTCGTTATCGGTGGTGGTGTTACAGGCTTGTCTTCAGCCCTGGACGCTGCAAAGGCCGGTTACGATGTAACCCTGGTTGAAAAGAATGCTGCTTTGGGTGGTTATGCTGCAAATATCAGAATGCAGATACCAGTTAAAGAACCTTATGACGCACTTGTCAGCCCCATGGTCAGTGACCTGATTGCCAAAGTTAAAGGTTCAGCAGACAATATCACCGTGAAAACCTCAACCGAGGTTGCCCGTATTGCTGGAGAGCCTGGTGATTTTACTGTTACCTTTAAAACTCCTGGCGAAAAAATTGAATTTGACGTTCCTTATCCGCTGCCCGATGATATGAAGCTGGATGAAAAAGGAAACGAACTTCCAGTTGAAGAGCTTCACGCTAAATATCTGGAATATAACGAAGGCAAAGCAGACATACTGACCTTTGATCCTGATGGTGAAAAGTTTGGTGCTGTTGTTCTGGCTGCCGGCTGGAAACCCTATGAGCCGGCTGAAGGCGAATTTGCCCATCTTGGCTTTGGCGCAAGCGCAGACGTTGTAACAAATGTCCAGTTTGAAGAAATTGCCAAAAATGGGAAGATTGTACGTCCTTCCGATGGAAAAGAAGCAAAGTCTGTTGTTTTTGTACAAAGCCCCGGACAGGGCAGCGACGGAGATTTCGAATACTGCGGTTCCGTTACCAGTATGGTTTCTCTGAAGCAGGCCAAGTATGTGCGTGATGATTATGAAGATGGTAAAGCATTTGTTATTTACCAGCACATGCGTACCCCTGGACTTTCTGAAAACTTTTACAAGGGCCTGCAACAGGATGATGGAATATTCCTGACCAAGGGCGATGTAACAGGTGTTGCAGTTAATGGTGCCGTGCTTACAGTGGATGCCAGCGACACACTCCTTGGAAAAGAAATTGCAATAAATGCTGATATGGTGGTTCTGGCAACGGGTATGGTTCCTGTAACCAAGGACGAAGCAGTTGTTAATCTGGCTTATCGCCAGGGGCCGGCATTTAGAGATATTGATATATTTGACGGCTATGTTGACTCAAACTTCATCTGTTTTCCCTATGAGACACAGAGAACCGGTATCTATGCTGCCGGTGGTATCAGGAGAAGCATGACAATTGAAGAGTCAATCGAGGATGCATCTGGCGCGGCCTTGAAGGCAATCCAGTGTGTTGAATCTGTCAACAGAGGCGTTGCAGTTCATCCCAGGTCTGGCGACATGACCTTCCCTGACTTTTTCTTCCAGCGCTGTACACAGTGCAAGCGTTGTACAGAAGAATGTCCCTTTGGCGCACTTGATGATGATGAAAAGGGTACACCAAAGCCAAACCCGGCCAGGTGTAGAAGATGTGGAACCTGTATGGGTGCATGTCCAGAGCGTATCATCGGATTTGCAGACTACAACATCGACTCCATAGGCTCCATGGTTAAATCCATTGGCGTTCCATCGGAAGATGATTATGATGATCCGCCATTCAGGATCCTTGGACTCATTTGTGAGAATGATGCATATCCAGCACTCGATATTGTTGGTCTCAACAAAATGTCCTTTTCCGCAGATGTCAGGTTTATACCTGTTCGCTGCCTTGGTTCTGTTAATGTTATCTGGATCAAAGATGCTCTGTCACAGGGTATGGACGGTGCGTTCCTTCTTGGCTGCAAACATGGCGATGACTACCAGTGCCATTTTGTAAAGGGAAGCGAGCTTGCCGAGGTCAGAATGCAAAAAATTGGTGATGCACTTGCAAGTCTTGCCCTTGAAGAAGAAAGGGTGGCACAGTTCCAGGTCTCCATCGACGATTATGACAAGCTGCCTGGAATCATCAATGAGTTTGTAGACAGTGTAATTGAACTTGGACCAAATCCATTTAAGGGATTCTAATTCTATTAGACAATTGCAATACCGTCTATAATAGCTTTAGTTCAAGTACAAATAATAAAATACATCCCCGTCCCGACTTACCACCGGGGCGGGCATTTATAAATGCTGCCCTGCTATTTTGAGGAGGTAAACAACATGGCTGAAAAACTAGTAGTCGAACCTGATCTTGGCTTTATTAAGGAAATGGCCGGACTAGGCGGCGACACTTTAAAAAAATGTTTCCAGTGCGCCACATGTTCAGTAGTATGCCCCATAGCACCAGAAACACAACCTTTTCCAAGAAAAGAAATGATAGCCGCCAGCTGGGGACTCAAGGACAAACTCGTTGGCGATATGGATATCTGGCTTTGCCATAACTGCGGCGACTGTACCACAATGTGCCCCAGGGGTGCGAAACCAGGCGAAGTATTAGGCGCAATCCGCTCCTATGCAATACAGGACTATGCTGCACCAAAGGCTGTTGGCAAAATGGTCAACAACCCGAAAATGCTTCCCATACTTTTCCTTATTCCTTCAATCCTGTTTCTCATTGTCGGTTTTGCTTACAAAGCAGCCGGTATAAACTGGCTCAACTTCAGCCCGGGTGGAGAAATTATCGCTCATTATAAATTCTTCAACACATGGCTGGTAGATTCCATCTTTGTTCCGACCATGCTTGGTATGAACCTGATACTTGCATATGGCGTATACCGCTTTATCTGCGATATTCATAAAAACGCTCTTGCTGCCGGCAAGGTTGAAGACAAGCCCTTTGATCCAAAGGATCTTGTTACATCTCTTATCAATGTTGTTGTAAGGATCATGCGCCACGACAAATTTTCTGAATGCGGAGAGAACAAAGAAAGAGCCACGGCTCATATGATGGTTCTTTTCGGCTTTATAGGATTGTTTGTGGTTACTGGCACTGTTTTTATCGGTCTGTATGTATTTGGTGTTCACGGGCCGCTCAGTCAGATAAACCCGTTAAAATGGATTGGCAACATAGGCGGACTCATGCTTATTATCGGCAGTCTTTTAATGGTTAAAAATCGCCTTACAAAAACAGACCAGACAAGCTCGTACCAGGACTGGTACCTTATCGGTATGGTTTTCATGCTCGGTTTTTCAGGAATGCTGACACAGATGACCAGGCTTGCCGGAGGCGAAGGTGTTACATATGTAGTATACTTCATCCATTTACAGTTAGTATGGATGTTTATTGCATTTCTTCCCTATACAAAAATTGCTCACCTTGTATATCGAACAGCAGCAATGGTTTATGCTGACTATATGGGCCGGGGATTTAAATAGAAATGTAACAAAATAGTTTTTATTTGTTGAATTTAAGGGGAGGTTCCGAAAGGGGCCTCCCTTTTTTTATGTGGGAACTGGTATAACAAAATTTGCAGAATTTACAGGGTTCTTTTATCAGGGTTCCGATATTTACACTTTTGCAGTTGGGTTTCATATCATGCCCCCTTCAGGGCGGGTTTATTTCGCCTCTGCTGGGTGCGGTTGAGCGCTGGTGCGTGTTTTAAGCTACCTCCCCTGCTTCATGCGGTTCTCCTCTATTCTGTTTCATCACGGTCGTGGCTGGCAGCCATTTAAGAATTGCCGAGCGTATCGGGTTAATATAAGGATGCCGTTCATCTGTATAAATATTGACTTTAAAACAAAAATAATGGGCAGTACTAAAAATAAATGATTGACCATTTGCTGTTTTTGTGGGATAAGGTTTTAATTAAAATATAGATTTTGAACTGTTTCATTACATACTCTTTTGGAATGTAGTTTTTTTGCGCACTTTTAAAGTTTAAAAATGGGCAAAACCAACAGCATAAACTTGCAATTAAATTTAAGCTTAGGAGATTTCTATGGCTGATGACCGGGTCAAATCAGGCGGCAATGTCGGTTTCGTTTCTACGAGAATAGCAGGCACAGATGGCGTCTCTTTGGAGATTTCCAAATGGGCTGCTGTTTTCAGGGAAATGGGGTTCACCAATTATTATTTCGCAGGTGAGCTTGATCGCTCACCCGAAAGATCATATCTTCTTGAAGAAGCGCATTTCACACATCCAGACATAAAATATTTAAATGATAATTGCTTTGGTGTACGTATCAGGGGCCGGTATATTACCCAGAAGATACATCAGCTCAAAGAGAAGATAAAAGACCACCTGTACGCATTCGTCGAAAAATTCAACCTTGACCTTCTTGTTCCGCAAAACGCCCTGACCATTCCCATGAACATCCCGCTGGGCATTGCAATTACCGAGGTTATTTCAGAAATGCGGCTGCCTACCATTGCCCATCATCACGACTTTTTCTGGGAAAGGCAAAAATTTCTAACCAACTCTATCTGGGAATATCTAAATATGGCATTCCCTCCGCATCTGCCTTCGATACATCATGTGGTTATCAATACCTCTGGTGATAATCAGTTGAGCCTTAGAACTGGAATTTCTTCAACTGTTGTTCCAAATGTCATGGACTTTGAGAACCCGCCAGAGCCTCCTGATGAATACACATTTGACATCAGAAAGGATCTTGGCGTTGCAGATGATGAACTTCTTGTGCTTCAGCCCACACGGGTTGTTCAAAGAAAGGGCATTGAACACGCAATTGAACTGCTCCACAGATTAAAAATGAAGGCAAAGCTGGTAATCTCCCACGCATCGGGTGATGAAGGCTGGGGCTATGAAAACAGGATCAGGGAGTATTCCGAGTTGATGGGAGTTGAGACAATCTTTGTTTCAGACATCATCGATGAATACAGGGACACAATGGAGGATGGCAGAAAAGTTTATACCCTCCAGGACATCTACCCATATGCTGACCTTGTTACATACCCATCGCTTTTTGAGGGATTTGGAAATGCATTTCTTGAGGCAGTTTACTTTAAGAAACCCATTGTTGTGAATACATATTCAATCTACTCAACAGACATTAAGCCAAAGGGCTTTTCTGTTATTGAGATAGACGGTTATGTGACAGATGATGCTGTTAAGCTGACACGCAGGGTGCTGGAAGATAAAAAGCTGGAGAAAAAGATGGTGGATCATAATTATGAAATTGCCAACAGGCATTTTTCATACAAAATTCTTCACCAGAAACTGACACCGCTTATCAATGACTGCATAGACTGATTTTTGTCCTGGGGCTGCTTTGTTGTTCCGGGATCAGTTTTATAAAATATTTTAAAGGCGTTACAGGGCAGGCGCAACAACCACCCCTGAAACGCCTTTATTCTTTTTAGCCTCATATAATGCAGAATCCACATGGGCCATAATATCTTCAAGGGAAATCCGGGTTTTTGGCAAAGCACCTATTCCAATACTTACATCAACGCTTAACCCGAAACTTTTTGACCAGTGAGTAAAGTCCTTTTTTAAACGGTTTGCAACCTCAATGGCATGATCTGTATTTGTGTCTGCAAGCATAAAAATAAACTCATCACCACCAAACCTGCCTGCAATATCTGTTTTTCTCATTTTCTCTTTTACCAGCTCTGCAAATTTTTCAAGAACACGATCACCCATTTCATGCCCCTGTGTGTCGTTAACAGCCTTAAAATCATCAAGATCTGCAAACATAAAAACAAGCTGGAGCTGGGTTCTGCCATGTAAAGACAACAGGTATCTGGCAGCGGTTTCAAAGGCCCTGCGGTTGAAAAGCCCGGTTAATGGGTCGTGGCGGCTTGTCTGTTCTGCATCCTGCTTCAAGCTTTCAAGCTTTTGTGTCAGTAAATAGGCATAATACAGCAGGACAAGCAAAAATAGAATCAGGTAGGAAAATTGATAGCTGAAGCTGTGGCCGGTTACCATTTGCCGCAGGGGCAGGATAACCAAGCAGACAATAATGCTTCCCACAAAAATTTCAAAAAATGCCCGAACCCCGTGCTGCATCCCATCGCCCAAAACTGTTATCACAAGCAGGATTATTGATGGAGGTATGGCAAATGGATCACAGGAAAGCGCAAGGGTTGCAGCGAGAAAATCAACCAGGTTGCCAAGGCGTACCCCTGTTTTGGACATCCCGAATAACTTAAATTTTATCCACCAGCCAATGACAAAAGCAAAATAAAAAAACAGCATTATTATCAATGTTCCGGTATTGATAAACAGCATGGGAAGAGGCATCATCAGGAAGTATACAGCCGTGAGAATGCCCATAATTAACCTTGCACCCATGAGTATCTCAGGCATGTAAATGTCTTCTCTTTTTCCAGCAAGGGGGATCTTCAGCATGTGCGGTTTTGCATTCTTCATATCAACTTTGCCCGTGGCTTTGTACCATCGTCAACCTCGATAATGGCACCATTAACATTTTTACCCATGGCGCAGTTTATCACCAGGGTCTCTCCTATATTGCCCACACCCGCGCTTTCATGAATATGTCCGCAAATTACAATCTCTGGCTTTGCTTTTTCAATATATCTGGCAATGCCCCCTGACCCGGCATGAAGCCTTGATCCAAAAACCTGGTCAAGTGTTCCAAGGGGCGGAGGGTGGACAACAAGAATACCGCCGAAGGATGCAACTTTATCAAGTTTCCTGATTGTCCGGGCCTCAAAAATAGAAACCTTTGACCTGAATGGAAGCGGAAAGGTTCCATCAACACCTGAAATTGATTTCTGCATACCACCAATTGTAACATCAACCCTGGCCATGTGCAGGGATGTAATGTTTGTGGCGTTTTTAATGGCAGTTTTAACAATTGCCCGATCTGAGTTGCCGGTTACCGCATACACAGGCAGGCCAAGGGTATCAAGGGACGCAATAACACTGGCCTGATTAAAAAACCTTGCAATATCACCGGCTATAATAGCAATATCGGGTTCAAACTCGCAAATAGCGTGCTTAACCGCCTCAATATGTCGTTCTTTGCCGTGAATATCTGCGCATGCATAAATTCGCATAAAACATCCAAACTTTTTTATTAGCACCAGCCCAAAAACAAGTACCAGTGCAACTGCGGAAAAAGGTTTTGTTTTCAAGAATATAAGGGTGTGAATATATTCAAAAAACCTCCCGCTGTTTACTGCTGGAATAGAAAAATAGACTTATTTCAGTATCAATAATTTAACTGCAATTTAGTTATTAATATATAAAAAGAGGTACAAACGCAAGGGAAAAACCATCATTTTTTTGCATAATCAGACAGGGCTGATATTAAAAGATTTTTTTGGGGGGCGCAGGCCACCAGGCGCAGCACAAGAGGTTGTGACTATTTAGCAATAGGTGGCATACGCTATCTTTGAATTTTTTCGCCCCCTCTTGCCCTTCAGGCACCGACAACGAGTTGTCGCTGTCACCCGATAAATATAGCAAAAAATAAACTATGCGTGTGGAGTGACTCGTAGGCTGGGCTGATCTTATCATTTCCAATGTTCTAAGGTAAAACAAATATCACAAAACCATGTTACTGGAGGTTGCCACAAGGAAGCCCAGCAATTGACATGAACCAGATTGCTGGGCTTCGCCGTGTCAACAAACATGCAGGGTATGCCATGTTAATATCTACAAAAGACATCATTCATATTTGGTAATATCAGCCCAGCCTACGAGCTGTTTACTGCTGGAATAGAAAAATAGACTTATTTCAGTATCAATAATTTAACTGCAATTTAGTTATTAATATATAAAAAGAGGTACAAACGCAAGGGAAAAACCATCATTTTTTTGCATAATCAGACAGGGCTGATATTAAAAGATTTTTTTGGGGGGCGCAGGCCACCAGGCGCAGCACAAGAGGTTGTGACTATTTAGCAATAGGTGGCATACGCTATCTTTGAATTTTTTCGCCCCCTCTTGCCCTTCAGGCACCGACAACGAGTTGTCGCTGTCACCCGATAAATATAGCAAAAAATAAACTATGCGTCAGTAGTGTCCCGTTTAACTTTTTAGAATAGCACCCAACGTGCTGTAATT
>JAOZSB010000402.1 GCA_029939895.1 Desulfobacterales bacterium | reverse complement strand
GAAATAACCCTGCCTGTGACGAATTATTGACTGCCACAAAAAAAATTTTGACTTTAGCAAAAAATCACAGCTTTTCAACCTAAAAAAATATAACCACTTGTCCAGGCACCATAACTGACCCTTTTTTGAGCCATTATTATTGAAAAGCAATTCAATACTCCCCATAAACCCTGTTACACAATTTAATAGTTGAGATTAAAGAATCTCAAGTGTAAAATATAAAATAACAATTTGAGCATCTGGATTGCTCAAATTTTGCTACCAATAAAACAGGAAAATCCATTTTTGAAAATAAACAGATACAAAAAACATTAACCCCTCAAAGGGACACCACAAAAACAATGACCGATGATAATGGAAAAATCACAAGATGCGGCTGGGTAACCACCGACCCGCTTTATATTGAATACCACGACAAAGAATGGGGAACCCCTGTCCATGACGACATAAAACTTTTTGAGTTCCTGATCCTCGAAGGTGCGCAGGCCGGGCTGAACTGGCTTACGATTTTGAAAAAAAGGCAAAACTTTGTCCAGGCCTTTGACGGGTTTAACCCGGAAAAAATCGCAAATTACAATGAGAATAAAATTGCCGAGCTGCTCTCCAATAAAGGAATAATCAGAAACAGGCTCAAGATACACGCCAGCGTTAAAAATGCACAGGGCTTCCTTGCGGTCAGGGAGGAGTTTGGCTCCTTTAATAATTATATCTGGCAGTTTACCAGTGGCAAGACAATCATCAACAGGTTTAAAACCGATGATGAGGTTCCAGCGCAAACCCCGGCTTCACTGGCCATGAGCAAGGATTTAAAATCAAGAGGATTTTCATTTGTAGGCCCGACAATCTGCTACGCTCTTATGCAGGCCACGGGGATGGTGAACGACCACCTGGTTAGCTGCTTCCGTCACAGAGAGCTTTCACAGGACAGTTGATTTTTTTTTACTTCTTAATAAGGGGCTGCCAGTAATTTTATGGGCAGCCTCAGACAGTTTCGTTATCGGTTTCGAAATTGCCAATGCCTCTTATCAAGAGATCCACAAGCGGGTCTGCCATTGAAACCAGGTCGTATTTCCCGCCAGAATGGAGCCAGGTGTTAATCACCTCATCCACAGCACCCAGAATATACCTTTTTACAAGCCCAAGGTAGAGATCCTTGCGCATGGTTCCTTCCTGCTGGCCCTGCTCCACAATCTCAGAGACGATATCAAGGTACATTTTGGCCATCTCTTTTATCAGCGGTTCCATGAGCCGGATGTTCTGGTGGGTCTCAACATGATAGACAATCGCCATATGTCGATCCTTTTGAAACTCTCCGAGATGCCGCCGAATCAGGTTCCTGAGCTTGTCATTGGCAGTGCCTGCCTGCTCGACTTCTTCCTTGAATTTTGCGAAAACAGATTTTGTTTTATGCTCAAAAAAATGCTGGAGTATGTCATTCTTGTTCTTGAAGTAGAGGTATATGGTTCCATCAGCCACGCCAGCTTCTTTAGCTACCTGAGAAATGGTCGATTGGAAGTATCCTTTTTCCGAAAAGACCTTAACAGCAGCATCGAGGATTGTGCTGTACTTGTCGGTTTGTCCGTTTTTCTTATTGATGGGTTGCCTCCTTTCCTTGTAAAACCGTATGCATTGGATTCTAAAAAGAGTAGACTCAGCACACGCAAATCAAGTGCCTGTTGAATAAAATATAAGTTTTCCCTTAGAAGCCAATTAGTGCGTCAGCCAAACGCAAAAATGAACGCACATTCATTTTATGTTTGAAAACCCTCATTGTCAAGAAAAATAAAATATTCACCACGCCCTTTTGTATAGCGTGGTGCAAGGAATTATACGGCTGAATGGCAAACAGGAGGATAAGAGGTGCTTAATATCAACTCAGCCAGCTTGCTTGATAATGATACGTATTCATTACTAAAATGCTATGGAAGCCTACCCCTGCAGAATACGTGTAATACACTGCAAACAAAGCAATCATAGCGGATAAAGAGGAAAAGGAGCAATGGAGTTGAACAATAATTTGAGCATGGCTGGCAAGCATTATAAATGAATGGAGATTCAGAAAAATTTACTCGTCAAAACAAACCTCAATAACAAAACGAAAATCATCTGCATGAAACGGCAATGCAAGGACAGGCCGATCAGGAACATGGGCGATTGTGTGGTTCTCGGTCATGATAACTTTATTGAATGTTGCCTTGAGATCCTTGTCATACTCTGGAAATTTCTGGTTGGCCTGGCCGGCAACCTGGCCCGAAAGCTCACCAAGGGCATCTTCAATTTCATCGTTGAGTTCGGTCATTTCGTCCATAAACCATGTGGATATGAGCTTTAAGATACATTCCTTTGTAAAGGTAATGGCAACCGAGCCTTTCATTTCGCCATCAATGTCGAGTACTCCAGAGATTGAACCCTGGGCCACTAAATCGTTCTTTAAAAATGGCTTAAAGGGTTTAAGCTTGGCCTGTGCATTGGTTTCCAGCACAAGATATGTCGATGTGATGAATGCGTTTACCAGATCGGCGTTCATTATAATCCCCCAAAAATTTCAGATTTCTATTTTCTTTATTCCTGATCCAGCAAAAACCAGAAATCAGGCACGAATTCATAAATGGTTATCGTCAAACACAGGGGCCAACTTTAATTTTTTTTTTAAAATCAGCAAATTTTTATTCTTACATCATACTACAAAATTGAAAATTATGCAACAAATTGCCTGTGATGTAAGGGTTAAAGGCCTTTTATAACAACCTGCTGCATCCCACGGATTTATCCTGATATTAAAAAAATCCAGAATTAAAACAAGATTAAAAAAACCTTTTTAAAAGACATCCTGGCTTTTTCGCTTGACAACATCATCACAATTTATTATTGTTTGGTCAGACAGTCAATAAACAAAAATATCAACGAGGTGATTATGCCAAGACCATCCAACAAAAAAGAACGCAGGGATCAAATAGCAAAAGCACTAATGACCGTTATGACCAAAAAAGGTTATGACTGCGCCTCCATGGCTGACGTTGCTTCTGAAGCAGGTTTAGCAAAGGGGCTGATCCATTATCACTTTAAAAACAAACAGGAGATACTCCTGGAAGTGTTAAAGGACATATCTTCAAGACACAACAAAAGGCTCATTGATAAACTTTCCCGGCAGTCAGAAGCACCCCTGGAACAGCTAAATGCCTTTATCGATATTCACCTGTCACTCAAAGAGTTTGATCTGGAACTGCTTACATGCTGGGTTGTCCTGACGGGCGAGGCTCTTAGAAAAAAAAGGGTCAGGACAGCATATAATAAGTCGGTTGAAAATAATAACAGGATACTTGAAGAAATTATTCAAAGGGGTTTGAAGGATAAAATTTTCAATTGCCCTGATGTAAAAACAGCAGCCAGCGCAATAACGGCAGCTATCCAGGGATATTTGGTTATAGCAGCCACAACGCCAAACCTGATCCCTGCCGGGTCTGCAACTCAATCGGTAAAATTGATGGCACAGGGACTTCTTGGTTCACCATAAAGAAGAGAGTTTTTGTGTTTTATAACCAGGCCTTTTTAACAGGTACACAAAACAGGAGTTAATTATATGAAGCTAAGTAAAGTCAGGTGGAAAAGTCTGTGGCTTCGCATGGGAGGCAATTCAAATCATGGCACTGTCTTTGATTTGATAGTGAGTTCTTACACCGAGCCACACCGCTTCTATCATAATGATAAACATATATCTGACTGCCTTGATGCCTTTGACAGTACTGCAAAATTTTCTGAATCCCCGGATGCCCTGGAAGCCTCAATCTGGTTCCATGATATTGTTTATGATATTCAGGCTGCTGATAATGAAGAAAAAAGTGCGGAAATGGCAGAGGCATTATTAAAAGATGGCGGCATTTCTCCTGCCCTTTGTCATGACATCCATAATCTTATCTTATATACAAAAATCAAAAATGAACCAGATGATACAGATTCAAAACTGCTCAAGGATATTGACCTATCCATTTTCGGAAAACCTGAAAAAGAATATGACCAGTCAGTAGTGTCCCGTTAAAAATCGAATAATTTCAATTGGATTTGGGCACTA
>JAOZSB010000401.1 GCA_029939895.1 Desulfobacterales bacterium | reverse complement strand
GTCATTTGATGCAAAATTTATAAGCCTGCGTGAACCCATAAAAATATATTTTCCCACCCTTTTTGTTATCTCAGGAGGATTACGGTAAAGCCCGGCCTGCTGCTGGGCGACTATTCTTTTTCTGAATCGTTGTGCAAACATGAAAACAAGCCTTGATAGTGGTTTTTTAGTTTTTCCTTTTTAAAATTATGATCATAATCTACAGTCGAAAAAAGGAACTCGCCTTTTACTTTGATTATGTTATTTTGTTTTGCTAGAAGAGTATAAGAAAACGCAGCGGTACTCCGACTTTCAAGGGTTCCGAAAAGTTCAAACTCTCCATTGAATTTTGTATGAGCAGGGATTTGGCAGTGATTTATTTTTAACAAAAATGCATGGCAGTTAAAGCGTCTGATATAGCGGACATGAAATGCTCCAAGCTGGGCAAGTGCTTCAATGCCAAGATAGGCAGGAGAATCGCTAAAGGTTTTTTGCCCGTGAATAGCCTGCTTTTCAGCCTTTACAATCCTGTCTATAAGCATGAAATCCGAAAGTCCGGTATTTATATTTATGTTTTGCTGCATTCCTGTTTTGTCCGCAGGAAGTAAAAAATTGACCGTTAATACGCATGGTCAATTATCAACTTTCCTGATTATAATTGCACTGTTCTGCCCGCCAAAACCAAAATTTTCCAACAGCACTGTTCTGCCAGCGATCTTTTTATCTTCCCGTGCAAAATTAATTTTATCATGACAAGCTTCATCAAGATTTCTTATTCTTGGGAAGTAATTACTTTTTATACATGCAAGCACAACCGCCAGCTCAATAGCACCGCATGCTGCTGCTATGTGGCCGATCCATGACTTGAGAGCTATAACGTGCGGATGATGATCTTTAAAAATTCGATGAAGCAGATTTACTTCCATTGCATCATTAAGCAGTGTTCCTGTTCCATGGGAAGAGACAACATCAATATCTTCTGGAGACATTCCCGCCTCATGAAGTGCGGACAGCAAAGCCTTTTCTCCCCACTGAGCAGAAGGTTCCGGGGCTGTCATACTGTATCCATCCATTGAACTTCCAAAACCACATATCTCAGCATGGATACTTGCACCACGCATTCTGGCATGTTCCATTTCTTCAAGAACAAATATTGCACCACCCTCGCCAGGAACAAAGCCTTTTCTTTTTGTATCAAAGGGACGGGAGGCATTATCTGGATTTTTACTTCCAGAAAAAATAGCACCTGCCTTCCTGTAGGCAAGTATTCCTCCGGGATTTAACCTTGAGTCTCCACCCCCTGCAAGTGCCAGGTTCAGGTATCCGTGCTTTATTTTTCTGAATGCTTCCCCAAGAGCCTGCATAGATGCTGCACATGCAGTGTTTATGGTCAGGTTTTCCCCATGGATTCCTGCATATGTTGCAATAGCAGAAGCAGCAGTATTTGGAAGAAATTTAAGCATCCAGAGTGCCATGAGATCATCGTGATCGATTTCTCCCTTTTTGACTTCAGGAAATTCTCCGCCAATATCCAGGTTAGGGCCTGATCCAATAAATAGACCTGCTTCTGACCATGCATCCTGCTTGATACCAGAGCTCTTTATTGCTTCTATTGCCGAGGCCACGCACAATTGGCTGCCCCTGTTCAGATAACGCCTTTGTTTAAACCGCCCTGTAAAGTCTTTGATATTAAAGTCATGGACAGGACACACAGCAACACCGTCGTCAAAAGATGATGCAGAAAACAAAACCCCTGGTTTTTTTAAATTGCTGAGAATTTCTTCTTCACAAAATCCAAGAGAAGAACAAACACCGATACCAGTTATGGCAACCCTTTTAAGCATAATAAACAAACGGAGAACTACACTTCTTCATACACCTCTTTTAAATTTTTTCTCGTAATCGGGCCAAATGATTTCAAATTATCTGTACTCATTTTATGGCCCGGTCAATATAGCAGACAATATCTTTCACCTTTAGAACCGGCCCGCCATCCAGGTCTTTGAGGATCTCATCTATTCTGCTTCTGGGAAGAAAAGGCAATGTTTTTGCCAGATATTTTCCTGTATCCCTGCCCTGTTCTTCTGCCTCTGTAATCTGCTCTCTAAGCCTTATAAGAAAAATATCATTTTCAGTGATATTTACTTTAAATTCTGAATTCAAAGACACAGCTACTTCAAGAAGATCAATGGACTCGGCACCTAAAGACCTTATAATATATGTTTCTGCTGTAATTCCCTGTTTTTCAACATCAAGAATAACAGCAAGAATTTCCTTTATTTTGTCGAGTATTTCCGCATTCATAAAAATCTATTTCCCCGCAGTAAGCCCACCGTCTACTGCAATTTCGACAGCATTAAAATCTTTGGCACTCTCAGAAAGATAAAACATGATAGTCTCTGCAAACCCTTTAACTGACAGAGCCTTTTTTGTGGGAACTTTTTCAAGAGCCTCTTTGCCATGAGATTGAAGATACTCATGTCCCCGTCCTTCATCAATGTAGCCGGGGCGCAGCGTTACTGTAGTAATTCCTCGCTCGCCAAGTTCCAGACCCAGGTTTTTGTAAAGTACTTCTGATGCAACTTTTGCAGCAGCATAAAAGCCCTGCCCAGGGTTTGGTTTTGCTGCTGCTGAGGAAGATATAAAGATACATCGGCCTCTCCTTTTTGCCAGCATTATTCTTGCTGCTTGTTTTATTACCCCGGCACGAAAGGAAATATTTTCAGAAAAATACCTGTAAACATCATCCTCGCCAGCCGATGCAACCAGGCTTTCGAAGTTTCCATGTACAAAATCAACCAGAAAGTCGAGATCATGATCAAGCTGCTCAAACAGTGATGCAAGTGTTGCTCTGTCGCTGAAGTCAAGCCTGGCAGTACTATATTTTCCCCTGAAATTTTTCAGCCTGTCAGATATTTTATCCAGGCTTTTTTCACTTCTACATGTCAGGATTGGAAAAAGGCCAGCGTTGATCATATGCTCAGCAAGGGACAGCGCAAGGCCGCAACTGCCGCCCAGTATCAGCGCACGGGTTCCGGAAAATTTCAGATTCATCTTTCTATCGTTCCTGTTACAAGTATTTTTGTTGTATCTGTATTGCCCTGAAAAAGCCGACACTTCATTTGATCCCCGGCATACTCAATGCTGAATGCATGCTCGCCAGGCGCTACAAACCCTTTGAATCTGAAATCTCTAACAAGGCCTGCGCAAAAACCTGATTCTTCGCCAGCCCGTAAAAAAGCACTGACAATCACGCTTCCCGGAACAACAGGGTTACCCGGAAAATGCTCATCATAGATATGATCAGAGATGTCAAAACAGAAAATACCGATTTTTTTCAAATTTTTCTCTCTTGGGAGTCCAGTCAACTCGAAACCGTTTTTATTGCATCATATGTGATGTCACAAAGCCTGTCGAGTTCGTCAATTGAAATCCCAAGGGGTGGCATTAAAATAACCACATCACCCAGGGGCCTGATAATAAGTCCATGTTTTCTGGCTGCCATTACTACTGCATGGCCCATTCTGTCCTTCACGGGATATGGTGCTTTTGTTTTTTTGTCCGCCACAAGTTCAATGCCAACCATGAATCCGCACTGCCGGACATCACCGACATTCTCAAGCTCCCTGAACATCTCCAGCCTTTTTGAAAAATGTTCAATCTTTTGCTTGAGCGTGCCAAGTACATTTTCTTCTTCAAAAATCTCCAGGTTTGCTATTGCAGCAGCGCAGGCCAGGGGGTTTCCTGTGTATGTATGCCCGTGGAAAAAGGCCTTAAACTCATCATATTCAGCCAAAAACCCATTATAAATTTTTTCCGTTGTCAATGTTGCTGCAAGGGGCATGTATCCGCCGGTAATTCCCTTTGCAAGGGCCATAATATCGGGGGCTACATGTTCCTGCTCACAGGCAAACATTTTTCCTGTTTTTCCAAAACCCGTTGCAACCTCATCAACGATCATAAGTATATTATATCTGGTACACAACTCACGTACTTTTTTTAAATATCCAGCCGGATGAACCAGTATTCCTGCTGCGCCCTGCACCAGTGGCTCAATCACCAGCCCTGCCACTTCTTTGTGATGCGCTTGCATAATATCTTCCAT
>JAOZSB010000400.1 GCA_029939895.1 Desulfobacterales bacterium | reverse complement strand
GCAACCTTGATGAAATAAACAAACTCATGGACGAGGTAAAATCAAAATACGGCAGACTTGATATCCTGGTGAACAATGCAGGAGCAAACCCTTATTTTGGTGAAATGATAAATGCTGAAGCCTGGGCATGGGACAAGACCTTTGATGTCAACCTGAAGGGCCCATTTTTCATGGTACAGGGTGCAGCAAAATTGATGAAAGAAAATGGTGACGGTCGTATCGTAAATGTCTCCTCGGTTAATGGCGTTCGTCCTGCTGCTTTTCAGGGGATGTACTCCATTTCCAAAGCCGGGCTTATCTCCCTGACCCAGGCCTGGGCCAAGGAGCTTACCCCCCATAATATCAGGGTCAATGCTTTGCTGCCCGGTCTTACGGACACCAAATTTGCCGATGCCATTCTTGCAAACGATGATATTAAAAACCTTGTTGTCAGCCAGATACCCATGGGCAGAGAAGCAAGCCCCCAGGAGATGGCTGGTGCTGCGCTGTTCCTTGTCTCAGATGCATCATCCTACACCACAGGCACCTGCATCACCTGTGACGGCGGATTGCTTGCATAGACTACATCCAGATTATGCAAAACCAAAAATAAACCCCGCAATCTCTTATGAGGTTGCGGGGTTTGTGTTATTATTGAGCTTTAAAAAAAACTTTGTTGATAGACCATCAACTTACTCTGTATCGGTCATCTCTTCCTGAACAACATTCGTAACAGTTTCAATCAACTGATGTTCCTCTTTTACGTCTCTAAGCGCTTTTTTCACAGCGTCTTCAACATACGTCTCCTGCGAAAAGCCTATATACAGGGCATAGATAATTAAAAGCAAAATAACCGCAAAGGGCAACCCCGTCGTGACGGATGCGGTCTGGAGTGTTTTCAGGCCACCTCCAATGAGCAGCACACCAGCAATGACTCCTTCCATAACAGCCCAGAATACACGCTGCGGTACAGGTGAGTCCAGCTTTCCCCCTGAGGTGAGATGATCCACAACCAGGGAACCGGAATCTGATGAGGTTATAAAAAATATCGTTACCAGGACAATGGCAATTATCGATAAGACATTGGTCAGCGGGAAGTGCTCCAGCATTACAAACATTGCGGTAGACACATCTGCTTTTACGGCAGATGCAATGTCTACTGCACCGCTTGCCTGAAGCGACAGTGCGGAACCTCCAAAAACTGACATCCATACAAATGACAGCAGGGTGGGAACAAGCATTACACTAAGAACGAATTCTTTAACGGTTCGTCCCTTTGAAATACGGGCGATGAACATCCCCACAAATGGAGACCAGGAAATCCACCAGGCCCAATAGAATACCGTCCAGGAACCTTGCCAGTTACTTTTCTGAAAAGTCTCCGTCCACAGGCTGAGCTGCGGGAGTTTGGTCAGGTAGTATCCCAGGTTTTGTGTAAACCCGCTTAAAACAATAACTGTGGGCCCTAAAATCAATAACAGCAGCATAAAAATAACTGCCAGTCCCATGTTCCCCTCACTGAGCCGTTTCACACCGCCATCTAACCCGGACACGACTGACAGTGTGGCAAGGCCCGTGATGCCGGCAATCAACAGCACCTGAACGGTTGTGCTGATTTGAATACCAAAAAGGAAATTCAAACCCGCATTGACCTGCTGAACACCAAGCCCCAGCGATGTTGCAAGCCCAATTAAAGTAGCCAGGACAGAAAGCACATCAACTAAATTGCCCCAGAATCCATAGATTTTATTACCAAGAATAGGATAGAATATGGAGCGGATGGTCAGGGGTAATCCTCGGTTATAGGCGAAAAAAGCTAATCCCAACCCAACAATGGCATAAATCGCCCAGGGATGAAGGCCCCAGTGGAAGTATGTAACGCCCATTGCAGCCTGTGCTGCTTCGGGTGTACCTCCTTCAATGCCAATGAACATGGGGGAAGGAGAAGCATAATGATACATAGGCTCCCCAACACTCCAAAACATCAGCCCGATTCCCATGCCGGCACTCAGCAGCATGGCAAACCATGCCAGGGTCGTAAACTCTGGTTTTGCATCGTTGCCGCCAATACGGATACTGCCAAATCGGCCAAATGCAAAATAACAGGCAGCAGTAATGAACACATTTGCCGACAGGATTAAAAACCAGCCCGTCGTACTTGTAATAATAGACAGGGCAGAATTGAAAAAAGCTGTAGCCTCTACACGGAACATGAGGGTTAAAACGATAAAGATTACCAGAATAGCCGTGGAAATAAAAGTAACCTGGGGATGAATATCAAATCCATAACCGACCAGATTTCCATCTCCTGGCTTGCGCTCTTCTGCATCATCATAAAAAGATGCAGAGGGCTTAATTTGTAACCCGAAAAAACGCTCACGGTTAGCGATCGCTTTTCGCCTGGCATCTACTTCCACTTGTTTTAGTTTTTTTGCCAAGACTGCTTTTGATTGAGTTTCTTCATTCGTTGTTTCCGGGTTCATCATATCTCCTTTTCTGTTAAAGTTAACCAATAAACCACAACTATTGCTTTGTACCAAGCTAACGAAACTACAATTTTATACAAATCTGCGATAGCTTACATTTTTTTGGAACCACAAAAAGCCAGAGCCCCAAAGGGTTCTTATAACGATTATTTATGTAAGCTTTTTTAACTGAACTACAAACTAGTAATTTATAAACCTGCATTATGCCTGAAACTACCAGCAGCTGTTTCATGTTTTTATAGTATGGACTTATCTTAAAGTGACTATTAATTAAATATCTAAATCTTATTACACGAGATTGTACTACTAAGCAATTACAAAAAAACCCAAACCGCACCCACCCTCCGCCTTTGAGCCTTTTTAAGCAATGATTTTTCAAAAAAAATATACAACACGCATACAAATTTCATTTTATCAAAAACCAGGTTATTCGGTTTCAAAATATTGATGCTCATGGTTAAGCTTGATTCCTGCCTGCAAATTGTCTATATTTTTCTGGCAAAGGTATGCACGCCAAAAATTTTTATAATTTAACTGGAGTAAATGGAATTATTTATATATAAAAGAGACCTTAAAAAACTTATAACTCTTTCATGTTTTGCTTTTGGGCAGCAAAAAAAAGCCTGCCCGTGGCAACTTTATAATTACTATCATTTGGGTGAGATTATGTGGGAAAACGTGGCAATCCTGTTAAAGGAGAGTGTTGCAGGGCTGGATACTCTTCAAGTTGCTGAATTGTTCAGGGAGCAATTACGCATTTACAAACTTCTTGATGAGAATAATGCCTGGTGTGTTCCATTTCTGGAAAAGTATGAAAAAGAGATCTGGCCCGATGATATAAGCTCTGAGCAATTGTGTTCCTTTGTTGATGCAATGCTGCAAGTCGCAAAAAGGAATTCATACTTAGAGGGGGCGGCTGTTTTTCTTGAGGATTTTTCCTTTGATAAATTAAGGGAAAAAACAAATAAAGATGGTTCTTTTGTTTTTCCCAGGGTTGTTGTTTTTTCCTATATCCTGGAAGAAATGACAAAAGTCTGTATTAAAAATCGTGATATTCTGGAGCAGTTAGATGAGTACTGGGGAGCGGTTAATAAGCAGGAGCCTGAATACTGGGCAAATTTTTCAATATTTGAAAAAGCAAAAATGGCTTCTATTCAAGGAATTGGGTCGATGCTTATCAAGTCATTCCGTTTTTATGATCCACCTGATTATGTAAAAAACAGTTCTATAATGAACTTTTTTTGTGTTTCAATTTTTCGTTTAAATATTTTTGAGGCAGTGGTTGAGGATTTTAGATTAGGGCTTCATGATAATGCATTATGCGGAATTGCCCAGCTTTTACAATGTGGAGAATATAGACCGATCAGTATTGTTCCGAACCAATATCATTTTGAATGCACTGCTCCAGAGCATATATTGTGGAACGATCTTTACATAACCTGGAATTTAGCGTTTTGTTCTCATTATTCAAATTTCCCTTTTGTCATGACAAAGCTGCTGATACCTTCAGTTAATGATTTTCATGATGCCCCGAAAAAGTATGCGGAAAACCGCTGCTATGCATTATATTTGTATTTGATTTTTCTTTTATATTCCAGGGATCACTATCTAAAGCACAGC
>JAOZSB010000399.1 GCA_029939895.1 Desulfobacterales bacterium | reverse complement strand
ATATAATATTTATTTGCAGGTGTCAATAAAATACCATAGATTTAAGAATCCTTTGTATAAGGCTTTAAAAATATTTTATTAAAATTGAGGATACTACAATTTTGGAACTCGCACTTTTTGACTTTGACGGCACGATCACAACAAAAGACAGCTTCATTGGCTTTATTGCGTTTGCTGTCGGAAAACCTGTATTTTATTTGGGAATGGCAATACAAGGCCCCATGCTCATGGCCTACGCCCTAAGGCTGATCCCCAATTATATTGCAAAGGAAAAACTCATTACGCATTTTTTTGGAGGCTGGGAAATCAGCCGTTTTCAAAAAATCGCTGATGAGTATTCAACTTATCAGGTAGATAAAATCGTAAGGCCCGGGGCCATGGAAAAAATTGCATGGCACCAAAGCCAGGGGCATAAAGTTGTTGTGGTATCTGCATCAATGGACAACTGGTTAAATAAATGGTGCGAAAAAAACAGCCTTGAATTAATTTCCTCTCATTTGGAAGTAAAAGCCGGGAACCTGACAGGCAGGCTCGCAGGTAAAAACTGTCAGAACATGGAAAAAGTAATCAGGATAAAGCAGGAATACGACCTGGCACAATACTCCACCATTTATGCCTATGGCAACAGTTCTGGCGATTATGAAATGCTTAACATCGCCACGGAAAAATTTTACCGTGAATTTGAGTAGTTTGCTTTTCATTTTCTGGCCATCAGGGTTAAATTTTTTATCTGGATCAGTATGGAAATCCCTAAAAAAAGCACAGGTTGTGCCTGAATGCTTGACAAATTGCCCATATCCAAATATTTTATATACTAAAGTCAAATTAAAAAGTTTGCAGGCAAAATTACCCTGAATCTTTTTCAGGTAATCAATCCGTCATGAACCCCTGCTGTAATGGGGACATAAAAGGAGGCCGTCATGGAAGAAAAATCGTATCTTGTGGAAGATTTGATGGAAATCAGTAATGTAAAGTTCGGTACCAGCGGTGCGCGAGGGCTGGCTGATGACATGACCGACGAGGTCTGTTATGCCTATACCGCAGCTTTCATTCAACATCTTGAGCAAAGCGGCGGTCTGAACGGGGTGACGACAATGGCGGTTGGCGGAGACCTGCGCCCCAGTACTGACAGGATCATGATTGCTGCTGCAAAGGCGGTCACCGACAAGGGCTTTGAAGTGGTAAGCTGCGGCAAGGTTCCATCCCCGGCCCTGGCATACTATGGCCTTGAAAACGGAATGCCCACCATCATGGTAACCGGCAGTCATATACCTGATGATAGAAACGGGATCAAGTATGCAAAAAAAGAAGGTGAAATCCTTAAAAACGATGAAATCGGGATGCGGAAGCAAAAAGTTGCGATTCCTGCGGGACTGTTTGATGACCAGGGTTTTTTCAAGTCCCCTATGCCCGAACTTGCGCCCATTGATGATGGAAAGGTAATGTATGTAAAACGATACCTCGACTTCTTCCCAAATGACTGCCTCAAAGGAATGAAGGTTGGAGTATACCAGCATTCCGCAGTCGGCCGGGAACTCCTGGTGGAAATCTATGAAGGTCTTTGCGCAGATGTTGCCCGGCTGGGATTTTCCGACAAATTCATACCAGTAGATACAGAAGCGATCCGGCCCGAAGACGTAAAAGCCGCTGCTGACTGGGCAAAGGAATTTGATTTTGATTCCATTGTATCAACCGATGGCGACAGTGACAGGCCCCTGGTGAGTGATGAAAAGGGAAAGTGGCTGCGTGGTGATGTGGCTGGTATCCTTTGCGCTCAATATTTAAAAGCCGATGCAGTTGTGACCCCGGTTTCATGCAATACTGCCCTTGAAAAATGCGGCCAGTTCAAACAGGTTGTCAGGACACGAATCGGCTCTCCATATGTGATTGAAGGCATGATGCAGGCTTCGTCCCAGGGTGCGGAGCTTTCGGTTGGGTATGAGGCAAACGGCGGTTTTCTTATCAATTCTGATATAACTGGTGCAAGGTTAAACAAAAGCGGCATTGACAACTCAAGCGAAAACGTCCTGAAGGCCCTGCCCACACGGGATGCTGTGATAATTCATATTGCGATCCTGCTCCTTGCAAAGGAAAAAGGGTTAAAGGTGAGCGGTCTTAATGATGCCCTGCCCCAGCGAATTACTTACAGCAACAGGTTGCAGAACTTTCCAACCCAGCAAAGCAAGGCAAAGCTGGCAGAGTTTACAACGGGCGATTCCGCAAAAGACGTGGCTGCAATCGAAGAAGTATTTGGTGATGAGTTTGGAGTAGTAACCGATATTGATCGCACCGATGGAATTCGAATTACCTTTGCAAGTGCTGAGATCGTGCATCTCCGGCCATCTGGAAACGCACCGGAATTCCGCTGCTACAACGAAGCAGACACCGAGGCCCGTGCTGAACAAATGAACGAAACATGCATGATAATCATGGAAACCTGGAGATAGGCGAAGTACTTAAATAACCTGGGGGCGGGTGATGCAAATACCCGCTCTCATGCAGATGTTGAGATTATCTTATTGTGTAGCCAGCCCTCTGGCATAAACGACGTTCCTGCCTTTGATGTTACTGCAAAGTGAAAAAACATCGGCTCATGAAGAGAGTTTTCTTTTTCTTTGCCTTCTTCTTTTTTTCTCTTTTTTCTCTTCTTTTTCTTTGGTGTTCAGGTCATTGAGTATACTGAGGATGTTTTCGCCGAACTCATTTTTCTGCCAGTTTTTCAGGTCTTCTATTTCGCTTAGCTTTGTCTGAGTCAGGGGATTTTTCGCTGCAAAGGCTGATATAAGCGCCTTTGTAAGGACTATTGATGGGTCAAGGTTAAGTTCAACAGCCTTTGCATCACGCCATTCCTTTATTGCGGTTAATCTTTTTGGAGCACGGCTGGGAAAGGGGCGTGGTTTTTTTCTTGGGTAGATGGGCAAAGCATTTTCAGCTATCTTAAAGGCATTCTCCACGGATTTTAGAATTTCACGACAAAATCTATTTATTTGTTTTTCGCTTAATACTCTGACCCGTTCGATTTCAGACCTGGTTTGCGGCATGGCGAATGCCAGGGACAGCAAGGGCTTGTTCCCAATAACCTTAAAAAGGGGCAGGTCCATTTTTCTTGCCATTGATACCCGCATTTTCAAAAGCTCTTCCAGGGTTGCAAGCTCGCGTCCTGCAAGTGTGCCTGCTCCCCGGAACCTGAAAAACAGCGGATCGCCATTTGCTTCAGGCGGCCTGACCATGCTCAGGAGAGTGCTTTCCTCCTGAACCCATTCAAGGCGGTTTTTTTCTTCCAGTTCCTCGGTCAGCTGCTCTGCCAGTTCAATGAGGTACAGCGTGTCCCTGGCAGCGTAATTGAGCATTTCATCGGGCAGAGGACGTTTTGTCCAGTCTTTTCTCTGATATCTTTTATCCAGCTTTACACCAAATCTTTTTGTGAGAATGGTGTCGAGTCCGCTTTCCCTTTCGCCCAGAAAACGTGCGGCAATTTCCGTATCAAACAAATTATTTATTTTAATCCCAAAATCCCTGTAAAGAGAGCGGACATCAAAGTCTGAACCGTGGAGGATCTTGAGGACTTTATCATCGGCAAAAACCGGTTTTAACGGCGACAGGTCGCTCACAGCAAGGGGATCTATCAAAAAACATTTGCCATTTGCCCTTATCTGAACAAGGCAAACCCGCTCACAAAAATGGAACAGGGAGTCAGCCTCAATGTCAACGCCTATTGTGTCTGCGACCTCAATATACCGGGCTGCTTCTTCAAGTTCCGCTTCATTATCGACGATAATATAATCGGGATTGTCAGTATCTGTCATTTTTTTTTCTTGACGCGTATTACCTTTTTCCATAAGTTTTCGTTTCAGTAGTTTTTTTATTTTCTGGTTATAAAGATTTAAGCCATGCTACAAATCTGTTCCATCCATTTACGATTTATAAAAGGCGGTTAAGTAAAATTATGGTTAACATAACACTTCCTGATTCAAGTATAAAGTCTTTTGAAGAAATTCCTTCGGGATTTGATGTTGCAACAAGTATTTCCGAGGGATTTGCAAGAAATTGCGTGGCCATGAAGGTCGATGGAGTGCTGATCGACCTGA
>JAOZSB010000398.1 GCA_029939895.1 Desulfobacterales bacterium | reverse complement strand
AATTAGCTTATAGCAACACCACACAGAGTTTATTGATATTTTGAATTTAACACCCTGTATTCGCCAAAATTACTTAAACGCACATACAGCCAGATAGGATTTCACTGCTACACTAAAAGCAATCTTAGTTTTTTTATTAAACAAAAAACTCATAACACATATTATGCCTGTCATCAAACATCTTATTATATCACGTTAATCTTTTTTATAATTTGTTCATTTTTTTGCTTGATTCATTAGAATAGACTACATATAAATATTTTATGTCCAATACGACCATACAAAAATACTATTTTGGCAATTCCAGCAACATGTCGTCAATAGGCAACGGCGAAGCTTCCCTTGTCGTGACATCTCCACCATATCCAATGATTAAGATGTGGGATGAACAGTTTTTCAGCTATAACAAAAAAATCAAAAATTCAATGGAAAATGGCAAAGGCCAGGAAGCCTTTGAGCTTATGCACAAAATGCTGGACCCTGTTTGGAAAGAGGTTTCAAGAATTCTTAAACCAGGCGGGTTTGCGTGTATAAATATTGGTGACGCTGTAAGGTCGGTGTCCAATAATTTTGCCCTTTATCCAAACCATGTCCGCATCATCAACAGCCTTCTCAAGTTCGGCCTCACACCTTTGCCTGCAATACTCTGGAGAAAGCAGACCAACTCTCCCACAAAATTTATGGGATCAGGGATGCTCCCTGCAGGTGCCTATGTAACCCTGGAACACGAATATATCTTAATCAGCAGAAAAAATGGCAAACGAGCATTTTCTCCAGGTGCGCAAAGTGAAAATCGCCGAGAAAGCGCAATATTTTGGGAAGAAAGGAATAGCTGGTTCTCCGATATCTGGCTCGACCTTAAAGGCACACGCCAGGCCATGAAAAAAAATAGCCCTCGCCAAAGAAGCGGGGCATTCCCATTAGAACTTGTTCATCGGCTTGTGAGCATGTATTCGGTAAAAAACGACCTCATTGTTGACCCTTTCCTGGGCACTGGCACAACACTTCTTGCATGTGCCATAAACCAAAGAAATGGAATTGGCTTTGAGCTGCAAAATGACTTAAAAGATGAAATTGAAAAGGCCTTGATATCAAGCCCTGAAATCGGCAAACAAATTGTCGATTTGAGAATTTCAAATCACCTTGCTTTTGTTGAAAACAGAATCAAACAGGGAAAAAGCTTCAAGTATATTAGTGAACATCACGGGTTCCCAGTTATGACCACCCAGGAAATAAAGCTTTTACTCAATGCACCTGAAACTGCTGTGAAAAAAGGAAAAAACAGCTTTGAGGTAACCCATAGTAAGCATCAAGCGCAACTATTTGCTGATTAAAAAACCTTACGACAAAGTTCTCCTCAGGATGTTTAACAAAGTCCTCTCCAAAGAAGAACCTGTTTGTCGGCCCTTTGCAAAACCCATGATATTAGATAAAGCTTGTATTTCTGGCTGTATCTCTATATCGTTTCTATCTCAAGCTAAAAACACTTTGAAAGCCTGACATTTTCTCGCCCTGAAGCGTTACTTTACCCTGTAAACGCCTCTGGAAACAGACACTACAGTGCCTTTTGTAGTAAGCTTATACAAAGCATTGCTTATCTGCCTTGATGCAAGGTTTGTCTTCTCTTTGATATCTTTAATAGCAAGCCCTTTGTCGCCGGATTTCTTAATCACTGCGAGCACTTCATCATGTACGGTAGTCTTATTTCCACTCTTTTTCTTCTTTGGTGCTTTTTTCTTAGGTGCCTTTTTTTTTGCGGCGGCTTTTTTTGGTGCTGCTTTCTTAACTGCTTTTGTTGCAACCTTTTTTTGTGTGCCCTGATTCTTGTCGATTTCTTGTGAAAGGGCATCAACATGTTTGGATAGTTTCACCAGGAATTGTGAAAGCATTTGTAACTGTTTTTGCAAAGTCTTCATGGTTTTCATGAAAGTTCTCCTTTTTTTAATTGGTTTCCAATTTTTTACGTATATTACAGAAGTAATATAAAAAAAACAAAAAGTCAAACAAAAACCTATTAATTCATAGAAATAACAATTATTGACATTGATTACTCCATGTGAAACAATTTTCACATGTTAAATAACAGATACAGAATTGATTACGAAAACGACTTGAACCCCAGCCAATATGAGGCAGTAACCTTTACCGATGGACCATTGTTGGTTATTGCAGGGGCTGGCAGCGGCAAAACAAGAACCCTGACCTACCGTGTTGCAAGACTTGTGGAAGAAGGAGTGTACCCTGCTTCTATTCTCCTACTCACTTTCACTAGAAAGTCAGCCCAGGAAATGCTTAAGCGTGCTACTACTCTCCTGGACGAAAGATGTGAACAAGTTTCCGGTGGCACATTTCATTCCTTTGCAAACTCCACTCTTAGAAAACATGGACACTTACTCGGCATTGGCAGCGGTTTCACCATCATGGACCGGGCTGACACAGAAAATTTGTTTGCCATGCTTATTAAAGATCATGGCATCTCAAAGGAATACGACTCATTCCCTAAAAAAGGGACTGTGGCAAATGTTCTCGGTAAAGCAGTAAATAAAAGTAAAACAATAGAAGACATTATCTATGATGACTACCCCCATTTGAGTAATGTTGCCCAAGGTCTTGTGCGCCTCTCTGAGCTGTACAAACAAGCCAAGGCAGACCAGTCCTTTCTCGACTATGACGATCTCCTTGTATTTTTAAAAAAGCTCCTTACTGATTTTCCAGATACTGCAAAAAAGCTGGCCAATCAATTTGACTACGTCATGGTGGATGAGTATCAGGATACTAATCTTATCCAGGCGGAAATAACAAGGCTGATATGTGGAGAGTCCCCAAACATAATGGTCGTGGGCGATGACTCCCAGAGCATTTACTCCTTCAGGGGTGCAAACTTCCAAAACATCATGGATTTTCCAGGTACATTTGAAAATACAAAAATCATACGCCTGGAAGAAAACTATCGCAGCAGACAGCCGATCCTGAACCTGACCAACAGGCTGATAGAAGGTGCCAGGGAAAAATATACAAAAAAACTCTTCACAAATCTTGAAGGCGGAACAAAACCTACCCTCATCAGTGCTGGCAGCGAAAATCGGCAGTCGAATTTCATAGTGGAAACCATGGAACAAATCGCATCACAGGGCGTACCCTTAAGTGAAATTGCTGTTCTTTTCAGAGCTGGCTTCCATTCCTTTGACCTTGAAATTGAGCTGACAAGAGCGGGCATACCCTTTGTAAAATATGGTGGATTCAAGTTCATGGAATCAGCTCATATTAAAGATGTTCTCGCACACATGAGGGTCATCTCAAGCCCTTCTGACCGCCTTAGCTGGAGCCGTATACTGCTTCTGATTGACAAAATAGGCCCAAAGGCTGCATCTAACATTTATAATGAAATAAAAACCAAGAAATCTGGGTATGCCGGACTGTTCACCATCAGGCCTAAACCTGCATACAAACCAGGGTTTGAAAGACTCCAGGAACTCTATGCTGAAATTGATGCTAAATCTTTTTCCGTTGCAGAGCTTGGAGAAATTGTCCTTAAATACTACGCCCCCTACATGGAAGATAAATTTGACGATTTTCCAAAAAGAGCAAAGGATCTTGAACATCTCCTTGCAATAATGCACAGGTACTCTGACATTACTGAATTCATGACAGACATGGCACTCGAACCGCCAAGTGCATTATCTGGAGGGGTCCTTTCTGAAGCAGCCTTTGATGATGACAAGCTGGTCCTGTCTACAATACATTCAGCAAAAGGACTTGAATGGCATACGGTTTTTGTGATAAATGTACTTGATGGAAGGTTTCCTTCGGTGCACTCAATAAATAAAAACGAAGACCTTGAAGAAGAACTCAGGCTAATGTACGTGGCAGCAACCAGAGCCAGGGAAAACCTTTTCTTTGTTTATCCAGGGCAGGCATACGACAGGGCATCAGGTGTTTTTATGAACTCGCCATCCAGGTTCTTAGATGATATTCCAGATGAATTTCTGGAGATGCAATACTGGGACTAACTGCCATGGGCAGACCAATTTATGAGTTTATATGCTGACCTTAGGCGAAATATGAAAGAATTGTAACATTTATATTATTACTTTCATT
>JAOZSB010000397.1 GCA_029939895.1 Desulfobacterales bacterium | reverse complement strand
ATTTATAGTTTATTTCTTTTCATAACCCTGAATAATTAGTAACACTTTTTTAAAATAAGCATTAATGCTTCTCAAGTTTAATTTGACTTCAAATTATGCCTGCCTGATGGTTTTGTCAAGAAAATCCATTTTTATCGGTAAAACAGGTAACATTTTTGTTGAATCTTTCATTCTAAAGGTGTATGGTAGCAATATCTGAAAAAAAAAATGGTTTTGTTTTTTACCTTGTGGAGGCAGTGCATGTCAAAAGTTAAATACTTTTTTGTAGTTATGACATTTTTTCTCCTTTTACCAGTCAGTGGCTCATCTAAGGAAATCATAACACTGGCATCTCTTAACTGGGTTCCTTACATAGGCGAAGACATCACTGACAATGGATATGTAGCTGACATAGCAAAAGAGTCCTTCAAACGAAAAGGATATAAAATAAAGATTGAATTCATGCCCTGGGCAAGAGTTAAACTGCTGGCTGAAAATGGAAAAGTTGACGGATATTTCCCAGAATACTGGGCAGACAAGCTCAAAAAAAAATTCGCTCTTTCTGAGTCCTTTCAGGGTGGCCCTTTGGGTTTTTTTAAACTCAAATCAAAGGCCATAAAATTTTCAAACCTTAGCGACCTGAAGCCATACTCAATTGGCATTGTCAGGGGCTATGTGAACACTGCTGAATTTGACAATGCAATTTTTTTACAAAAACAAGAAGCCAGAAACGATGAGACAAACTTTAAAAAATTACTCGCAGGAAGAATTGACCTTTTTATCAGCGACAAATATGTAGGCCTGAACTTGATAAAAAAAATGTTTGCCGAGAAGGCCGGATCAATTGAATTCATGGAACCAGCCCTTGAGGAAAAAAATCTTCATATATGCTTTGGCAAACAAAATCCTCGCCACAAAGAATATTTAGAGGCTTTTAATTCAGGACTAAAAGAGATAAAACAAGACGGTACCATGAAAAATATTTTAACTAAGCACGGTTTTTGACAATTATAAGAGATAAACTCATAGTTTGATTTTTGACTTAAAAAATCATAACAATAAATTTAATAAATTTTTTTAGGAGATGCTATGGAAAAGATTACTCACGATTGGAAAAACAGTATAATGACAAGGCTCGGTATTGTCATCAATATCGTAATTATCCTTATACTCGGCCTAATGGGTATCATCAATTATTCGAAACTAAACCGTGACCTTAACAAAGATCTTGACAATTTAATGGAAACATCAAGTGCCAGGCTTGTCAGGAACTTAGTCACGCCACTGTGGGACGTTGATATGGGCATCCTTGATGAAACTGTAAATTCTGAAATGATGGATGAAAAAGTTTTCGCCATCGTTGTAAAAGACAGAGAGGGCGCCAAAATTATTTCATCCAAAAAAAGAGATGAGAATTGGAACATACTTGATATAAAAACAGATGTGACCGAAGGCTATAAACGTCTTTCCGCTGACATCTCAAAGGATGATGAGAAATTAGGTGAAGTCGAAGTTATCATTACTGATAAATTCAAAAACGGTGAGCTAAATCAATTTATTGTAACAACCATAATCAGCGTTATTATACTTGCAATAGTTATAATGGGCGCCCTGCTTCTTGCGATGAAAAAATATCTGCTTGCACCTCTTAACAGGATAATTATCAGTCTGAAGGGTATTGCCGAAGGGGAAGGCGACCTGACCGAAAGAATAGAACTAAAAACCGGTGGGGAAATTGGTGAACTTGCTTTCTGGTTCGATTCTTTCATGGAAAGCCTTCAGGGTACTGTTACTGTCATTGCAGAAAACTCACAAAGCGTCAGCAATTCCGCACAGGCCCTTACAGACCTGGCAGATCAAATGAATGCAAGTTCTGGTGAAGTTTCCAATAATTCGAACTCCGTGGCTATCGCAGCAGATGAGATGAGTTCCAATATGACTGCTGCAGCTTCTGCAATGGAAGAAACAGCGAACAACGTAGGCATGGTCGTAACTTCAGCCGAAGAAATGAATTCCGTTATCAGCGAAATTGCCCAGAACTCTGAAAGGGCAAGATCAATAACCGCAACTGCTGTGTCCCAGGCAGAAAGTGCTTCGGACAAGGTATCTGAGCTTGGTTCCGCTGCACAGGAAATCGGCAAGGTAACCGAGGCCATTAATGAGATTTCAGAACAAACAAACCTCCTTGCCCTCAACGCAACCATTGAGGCTGCAAGAGCTGGGGAGGCTGGAAAGGGGTTTGCTGTTGTTGCAAACGAAATCAAAGAACTTGCAAAGCAAACAGCAGAAGCAACCCAGGATATCAGGCAGAACATTGAAGGAATTCAGAACTCTACCGCTGGAACCGTAACTGAAATAACCCAGATTACAAAAATTATCGATGATGTAAACGATATTGTTGCAACTATTGCATCTGCTGTTGAAGAACAGTCTGTGACTACCCAGGAAATAACCAACAACGTGTCCCAGGCAGCTTCCGGCATATCAGATGTAACCGAAAAGGTATCAAGCAGTTCATCGGTATCAGACGAAATAGCAAGCGATATCTCCACGGTGAACACAGCTGCAGGTAAAATGTCAAGCAGCAGTGCTCAGCTGAGTACCAGTTCTCAGGACTTGAGCCAACTGGCAGAATTGCTTGAAACTACTGTTGGTAAGTTCAAAATTTAGGAAAGGATAAACGGGATAAACACCTTATAAAACTCAGGATAAGCTACATAAAGCTTTCCTGAGTTTTATGAAAACTATTTATACTCGGCAATATTATTTTTGAGCTATGCGACTAGCTCAGACAAAGTCAATCTGTTACAGCAATATTTTTTTTATTGCCAACAGTTGACTTTTTCTATTTTAAAGAGCGCCGACTAATTAAAAAACACATGATTTTTTTAATATAATTAAGTAATTTTAGAATTTATTATACTATTTTAGTTTTTTACTATTCAAAATTCAATCAATATTATTATTTTGATTACAACAACAAATAAAGTGATTTAAAGGGAATTTTAAGCTTATTTCACAAGTTAACTATATAACTATTCTCACATAAGTGTTAAATTAAAATTTTTTTATTGGGGGTGTTAATGAAGTTTCTCAAAAATCTGAAAATGTCTGTTAAACTTGGAGGCGGTTTTGCTGTTGTACTTGTGCTTCTTCTGGTAGTTATGTCTATTTATTCTGGAGCGATTTCCTCAACTGTAAATATTTTCAAGGAACTGATGGATATCAATGTAGCCTTAGCCACTCATGCTTCCAAGACAGAAACCTTGATGATGAAATGTCGCCTCAATGAAAAAGATTTCCTGCTCCATTTGGATAAAAAATATCTAAATGAGCTTGAGGAAAGCCTCAAGGCCCTGAAAAGTGAGGCCGAAACAGTACTCTCTGTGGGTCAGTCTTCGGGTAATGAGTCTTTTGCTGTTATGGCACAAAACATAATGGAATACATCCAGACCTATGAAAAGAGCTTTAAGGATCTTGGCCAGGCATACGAAAAAAGAGGCCTTGATGCAAAATCAGGCCTGAGAGCAAAGCTGGACAAGGCTGCTGCTGAACTCTCTGATGTTGTTAGCCAGTTTCAGGTTGAGAGTGTCTATATTGATAACCTGAAGCTTTTGAAATATGAAAACGAATACACCCGTGTTCCGGACAGTGATGGCAAAGAAAAACTTGATGAGCATATTAAAGCATTCCTTGCTTCGTTACCTAACTCAAAAGCTAACGAAATCATAATTGACTCACTTTCTGACAACCTTGCTACATACTCTGAGCTTTTGAACAAGCTTGATAAAGCTATAAATAGCGGTGCCAGTGCAGCAACTATTGGTTCAATCCAAGAGGAACTTCGATCAACATCGGGAGATATTGAAATGTTTCTTACAGCTGCCTATCTCCCTGGATGTGAAACTCTTCTACTGGCCGTCAGGAGCAATGAAAAGGATTACCTTCTTTTCGGGAATAAAAAATTTGTTAAATCAACCCATGCTGCTGTTGAAAAATTTTCAAAAGCTGCAAATAATTCATCAATTGATGAAGATTTCATAAGTGAGGTCAATGTTGCAATTGCTAAATAGTCGATCCTGAAAAATAGAATTAATGTTTGAATTAATTGACAAAAGCTT
>JAOZSB010000396.1 GCA_029939895.1 Desulfobacterales bacterium | reverse complement strand
CAAAGGTCTGGGAAATTCTGATTCGGGAAATGAAAGGCATAATTGACACGGCCAAACCCAACTATGGACATATCGGGCTTGCAAGGCTGGAGGAAATGGGGCTGCTGAGTACAGTTATTACTCAGAATGTTGACGGGCTGCACCAGGTGGCAGGCAATACCGATGTAATTGAATTTCACGGCACATTTGCAGAGCAGAGGTGCCTTGCCTGCGACAATCGAATTAGTACTTCAAATGTTGATGTTACGATCCTTCCTCCCAGATGCGAATGTGGTGGAATTCTAAGGCCAGACTGCATATTTTTTGGAGAGATGATACCCCAGGAAGCAATGATGCGCTCACAGGAGGCTGTTGCAACAAGCAAAATTATGCTCGTAATAGGCACATCCGCTGTTGTTCAGCCATCAGCATATATGCCGGTAATAGCTCGGGAGTCCGGTGCAAAAGTATATGAAATCAACCCCGAACCAACACCACTTACTGGGGTTACCAGTCATGGTTTGATGAAGGGCAATGCAGGGAATGTGATGAAGATGCTGACCGATGAAGTGGAAAAAATTCTTTAATGTCTGACTGGAAGTAATCTTAAAAAATCCTATAGGTAGTGTGAAAACAGCCATGCAACGGCATCTCGCGTTTTAATCATCAAAGGGCGGGAATCGGCCTCCGCAAGGGTGATCTCTTTGGAGCACTCCATAGATTTACGAAAGTGAACCATCAGGTTGTGGACTACCTGTCGGTCGTATATTTCTACTGCTACTTCAAAATTGAGACGCAGGCTTCTGGCATCAATATTAGCCGATCCGATTTGTGCGTAACCATTGTCAATTATAAACAGCTTGGTGTGGACAAATGGTGCAGGCTGGAAAAAAATTTTCGCTCCACGGTTGAGTATCTCCCAGTGCATGTTCCTTGATGCCCAGTCAACATAGGGCAGGTTGTTCTTTTCCGGCAAAATCACATTAACTTCTACACCCCGTAAAGCAGCTCCCTGAAGTGCAGATATTAGCTCTCTTGATGGAAGAAAATAGGGTGTCATGATTGAGACATTGCGCTTTGCTGATGCCACGCAGCCAATGAGGATGGATGCGAGTTTATCAAAATCCTCATTTGGGCCTTCTTTAATGACTCTGCATATAGTGTTGCCACATGTCCGTGTAGTAAAATCAGGAGCAGCTATATCGTCGCCAGTTGCAAATCGCCAGTCCTCAATAAAAACTTTTTCAAGGTGGTTTACAACCGGCCCAGTCAGTTTGAAGTGGAGGTCAATGACCCTTGATGGATTTGAAGAGTTAAGTGCATTATGCCTGTCACCTATGTTCATGCCGCCAGTGAATGCGATTTTATGATCAGTTACCAAAATCTTCCTGTGGTTTCGCAGGTTAATATGGATTGATGGTGGAAACAGCCTTGGTGGAAGGAACTTTGCAACACGAATTTTCTTTTTTTTTAGCTGCAACCCAGCCAGAGGAAAATAATATAACTCCCCGATGCCATCAAGAAGAACTTTGACATCGCAACCTCTTTTAACCGCTCCTTCAAGTGCATCAATAAAAAGCTTTCCTGTGCTATTTGCTTCAAAGATGAAGGTTGCAAGGTAAACAGACTCAGTAGCATTGTTGATAGCTGCAAGCATTTCCGGGTATGCCATTTCACCATTGTGAAGAAGTTCTATGTGATTGCCGCAAACAATCTGGTTATCAGATACCGAGTCAGACACTCTATTGATATCGACAAATTCTGAGGGCAGACGACAATCTTCAGCAAATGTTCCGTCATCTAATCGGATTGGCAGGAAAGGATCGGCAAACTTGAAGGGTGATTCTGCCTCAAGTTTTTTTGCCCTTGTAAGTATTCGATTGATTCCAAACAAGTAATAACAGATGGGACCAATAGGTGGGAACATAAGGCATACAGCAATCCATCCCAGTGCTGCTCTGGGATTTCGTTTATGTAACAGAGCATGCCATGCCGCTCCGGTCGCTACAAGGAGGTTGACGATGAAGAAAAAAAGCCAATAGAAATTTAGCATTTATTACTCAAGTCCCTGGACAACAAATTTGCTTTAGTGTTGATATATCTGTCTGCCAGGCAAAAAATTCTATCAAAAATTTTGTGAGTTGTGAATTGTAAGTAATTTAAGGAATAAACGACACAGCTTACAAGGTGCAAACGAATATTGTATTTGATTTGGATTTCAGCTCAAGCTCTATGAGTCCCTCAAACTTGTCAAATTCTTCGGCAATAAAGTCGTCAATATCATCTTCCTCGGAAGATACCGCCATTTGTATAGCGGCCATGCTGATGACTGACATGTTCAAAAATTCATTTTTAGTGCCCTTGATTGCTGTTCTAATTGATTTAATGTGGTCCTGGAGCTTTTCAACCATCTGACTCATCCCATTGAGTACGGCCACAAATAAATAATCATCAAAAAAATAAAAATCCTTTACCGGATCGAATTCTTCAGGGAAGGCTCCTGCAACTTTGCTTTGAAAATAGCCTTCTTTTATTGTGTTTACGAAAAGTTTTTCGGTTTTAGATTTTTTCTTCTTCTTATCATCCTTAGGCTCTTTATCTATTGACCTTTTTATCGTGTCATAGTTGTCGATTGTCACAAATAAAAGGAAAAGGGGCTTGTCCTCCTCCCCGCATTTGTAAACAGTATTGCGCAAGTCTTTCTTCATTTTTACAATGTTTGGAAGGCCGGTTAGAGGGTCAAAGAAATATTCCTGATATTTTTCTTTTGCTTTTTCATCAATGGCGATGCGTTTTTTTAGGAAAGGTTTTTTGGCTTCTTCGTATATAGTTTCGATCTGTTCAAGCATAAGTTCTTTGTTTGTGCCTCTAAGCATCATCATGGTATTGAGGGATTCCTCAAGTTCATGTCTGGACTCATCCATGGCTTCAGATACAAAGTCGTATGCCTCCTTTGCATAGCGGACACTGAGAAAGTAGGCATCTATGGAGTCGCCTATATAGTGCTCCTCGTCAACATCCTCACCAATGGCTCTCATTTTTTTCAGGAATACTTTTTTTGAAGATAAAAGTGATTTTCTTATTGCCAGTTTTACTTTAGGTACGCTTGTGAAAAGCGAAGTAATCTGGTTTGCTGATTGCATGGTATCTTTGCGAATATTTTCAACCGATGAAATGGCTTCGGTAAAAATTTTTCTTCTTGGTTCAATATAATCGTCAGGCGAGTAAAAGCCAAGTTTAAGGGACTCTGCAGCAGCCATTGCTGAATACCTTTCAGATTCATCAATGATCTGAGGCAGGCCATCCCTTATCTCGTCTAAAAGGGTTCTAGCCTTTTCAAGCTTAATGCTTTCAGAATCATCACTTTGTAAAATGTCTTCAAGTTTTTCATCAAGCCAGACCAGTTCATCATCAAAACCTGACATTGCTTCGTCTTTGAATGCTTCTTTTTCAATAATGCGCATGGTTTCAAGTTCAGGTATTTCCACATAATTTGAATCGAAAATTTTAAGGATTTCAGTAACGAATTTCCCAAGAGCGGCCTGACTGGTGTATTTGGAGCCACCGGAGTTTGATCTGTAGGCCATCAAAATCTGATCCGCCTGTTTATCGGTAATCTTTGGGTGTTTCCTTATAGCGATAACAAATTGCAGTACGGATCTTGCACTGAGGACGTTGGGGATGCCTTTGTCTCGCATGTCCATGCATGCTGTATTGCAGGCTGGAGGTCTGTTGCATAGATTATCTAACAATTTCTTGTTGTCATCCTGTAATGGCATGCGTGAGGTGACCGTTTTTATAAATTCTGCACATGTTTGTGAAGGACTTTTTGATTTCCTGATGTCTTTTAAAAAAGTAGTAAAAGCGCCTTTAAACTCCTTGTAGAATTTTTTAGGGTCGAGTTTGTTTTGTGCGTCTGACATAACCCCGCCTTTGGCTTGTAGTTATTACCTCTTTGGATAAATATCAACCATCTGAAATAGAAGGGAATTTGCTGATGTTCATACAAAAAATATCTTATACAAATTTTTTCATAGTTCAGATAGTATGCAAAAATTTTCAATATTTAACTATTTATACTATAGATTACTAATTATTTCAATCCATTTTTTAAGTAGTGT
>JAOZSB010000076.1 GCA_029939895.1 Desulfobacterales bacterium | reverse complement strand
ATCACCGTTATAGCTTTCTGCAATTTTCAGGCTGATCGAGAGTCCCAAACCAGTTCCATCTTCTTTGCTTGAATAAAAAGGATCAAATATTTTTTCCCGTGAATCAACGGGAACTCCCGGCCCATTATCGGAAACCTGAACATGCACACCATTTTCACCTGGAAGTACTTTAATGCCAAGCAGGCCGGCACCTTTAATTCCAGTTTTCACAATACCGACATCTTCAATATCGCCACCTTCAACACTGGTCTCTTTAAGACTGGATTGGGCAACATAACCCATTGCATCTATTGCATTCAACACAAGGTTGATAAATATCTGAGAAGTTGTTTCCCCTGGCACCATTAGTTTTTCTGCAAATTCGAGTCCCTGCATGGTGATGTTGATATTCTTTTTTTCAAACTCCCTTGAAAAAAGTTTCAAAACCCGTGTCAGCACATCGGACAATCGCTCCATCACCGCTTCCGGCCTGTTTGCCGCCTTCCCCTTAAAAAGCAGCAGCACTTCATTTACCGAAGCATCCAGCCGGGAAGTCTCTGTCATCAAGATTTCAACAAACTCCCGTTTTGGGTGACCTTCCGGGTAGTCATCAAGAAGAATCTCCGCAGTTCCTTTAATAGACCCAAGTGGATTCTTTATTTCATGGGCAAGGGATGAAGACAACTGCCCCAGGATCGAAATTTTTTGGCTGAGCCTTAATTGCTCTTCCACATCAAGCAAAAGTTCCGTCTCTTTCTGAAGCCGTTGGTATGACTTTTTTAATTTTTCAGATAACAGTCTGTACTTCTCTCTCAATTTTGATTCCCTGCCTGCAATGGCACCAATCACCAAACCAACGGCAAGGTAAAGTATGATTTCCGTTAGCTCGCTAAGATACGTTCCAAGCCCCTTGCCCACAAAAAGAAGAAGATGCGGTATAAAGGCAACAGAAGTAATTGCAGCAAGGCTAAGACCGCCACGGATGCCAAACCAGATCCCGCCAAGGGCAATTGGAAAATAACTTAACCGTCGAAATGTATCATGATAAAAAACAAGGTGGCCAGGAGTAAAAAAATGGAGTAAACCTATGCCAATAACTATCAGCACAAGAACAGGATACCTGAATCGCTTCAAATTGATTTGGCTCAAGCTTAGTTGAGTCATATTGTAAATGTTTTTTCCCATTGGTTTATGGACTGGCTCCTGGATCGGTTTATGACCTGATTGGCTTATTTGATACCGGGCTTGAAGTCTTTAAATTTTTTTTGCATCTACGCTAAAAATCACAATCTATTTGTGGAGCCATTTTTTTTGCAATTTTTTATCGATCTTTTTTGCCTTGACTGCCTTGATTCCATTGTTTATGAGCTGGAGCAATCTCTGGTTACCCCTTTTTACTGCTATGCCATACTTTTCCCCTTCTTCAGAACCAAGGAGACCGGCAATTTTAAAAATATCTTTATAATTTTTATTTACAAAAACAAAATTCGTCGCAACCGGGTCGTCGCATACAACCCCGTCAATTTCATCATTAAGAAGATCTTCCATGGCAAGCCGTATATCATGGTAGGTTACCGAGGTAATGCCCCCGGCACTTTTTACTGCAAATGTTCCGGTGGTGCTGACCTGTGTGCCTACTTTTTTACCTCTCAAATGTCGAAGGGTCATGACATATGCTTCTTTCTTCACAACCAAAGCCTGGCGCACCGTGAAATATGGTACGGAGAAGGCCATAACTTTTTTGCGGGATTCCGTGATTGATACCGACGAGCAGATTGCATCAAACTTGCCCTTTCCAAGGCCTGCAAATATTCCATCCCACGCCACTGGTATGAACTTTGGGACAAAGCCGCCATGCCTGCCAACAGCTTTCATGTAGTCAATGGAGAATCCAGTGATCTGCCTGTTTGAACCTACAAATTCCATGGGCGGCCATGTAGCGTCAACAGCGACCCTGATAATGGGTTTCCCTGCATATGCAGAGCCACAGGCAACCAGCAAGATGATTGCAAGCAGGAGAGTTTTTTTAAACATAACTCAAGCCTCCATACAAAAAAAACTAAATCTTAAAATTAAACCACACATAATCAAAATTATTCTTACATTTTTTATCTTATTATTGTTTCACTGCCATTGCAATAATAAAAAGATGATGCAACTGTGCCCATTATGATTGAAGGTTATATCCTCAAGTATCGGTTTTACTATGTTTGCACTATAGTATTTGGGCCAAAAATTTTTTC
Source organism: Desulfobacterales bacterium (assembly GCA_029939895.1). Taxonomy (GTDB): domain Bacteria; phylum Desulfobacterota; class Desulfobacteria; order Desulfobacterales; family JAOZSB01; genus JAOZSB01. The sequence goes on along the minus strand of JAOZSB010000076.1, from coordinate 12,895 downwards.
AGCCTGGGATGTTCAGGATTTTCAAAAAAATGGGTTGGAGTTCCAATCTCCAGGATTCTGCCTTCGTCCATAAATACTATCCAGTCGGCAACCTCTCTGGCAAAGCCCATTTCATGGGTCACCACGACCATTGTCATTCCTTCCTTTGCAAGCTTCACCATAACATCAAGCACTTCTCCTATCATTTCTGGATCAAGAGCTGAGGTTGGTTCATCAAAAAGCATAATTTTTGGATTCATGGCAAGAGCGCGCGCAATGGCAACCCGCTGTTGCTGTCCACCGGAAAGCTGCACCGGGTACTGGTCTGCCTTACCCTCAATGCCAACCTTGGCAAGCAGGGCCAGGCCCTGTCGGGCTGCATCTTCCTTTGATGTATTGCGGAGCTTTATTGGAGCAAGGGTCAGGTTCTCAAGCGCAGTTTTGTGCCTGAAAAGATTGAAGCTCTGGAAAACCATGCCGACATCCTGGCGCACCTTGTTAATATCAACCGATGGAGCATTAAGGTCAAAACCGTTTACTACTATAGAACCTTTACTTATGGTTTCCAGCTTATTGATTGTTCGCAGCAGTGTGCTTTTTCCAGAACCGCTTGGCCCTATTACTACTACCTTTTCCCCTGTTTCAACTTCCAGTGATACATCTTCAAGGGCTTTAAAATCACCAAAATGCTTGCTGACATTGCTGATATGAATTATTGGTTTTTTATCTTTGCTCATAGCGCCCCAGCCTCTCTTCCATTTGTGCGACAAGCTTTGATAAAATAAGCGTTATTATCAGATAAATTATCGCTATCATGGTGTATGTTTCAAAGTAAAGGAAGCTCTCGGAAGCAAACTCCCTGCCCCTCCTGAGAAGATCTGAAACAGCAAGAATCGAAACCAGGGATGTGTCCTTAAGGAGTGCTATAAACTCATTGCCGACCGGCGGCAGTATTGTTCGCCAGGCCTGGGGCAGTATCACATAAAACATTGTCTGGGTTCTGTTGAAGCCCAGCGACTGAGCTGCTTCTGTCTGGCCCCAGTCAATAGATTCAATCCCCGCACGAATGACCTCTGCCATGTATGCGCCATAACACACGCTCATTGCAATAATTGCCGCCAGAATATCAGGAACCAGCAAAAAACGGCCAAGGGCGTAGTAGAGGTAGAAAAGCTGTACCAATAGCGGAATGCCGCGAATAATCTCAATATAGGTTGATGCAATGAGGTTAATGATTCTTATTTTTGACATCCTGCCCAGGCCGGCCACAAGCCCGATCACAATTGCAAGGGCTATGGAACCAATTGTGACCTGGAATGTCACAAAAATACCGTCGGGTAAAAACTTAAAAATCTGTAGATAAGGGTCCGGCTTAAAAATTATTAGACCTGCCAGGATCAAACACGCACCCACAAAGGCGATTCGCCATGCGGTAAAAAGCCCGGCATCTCTTTTTAAAGGTATTGCCGCACCGTCACCAATAACAATTACAGCTTTGCCTTTTTCTTCTGATAAAGTATTTGTTTTAGTTTTCACTCTATAATTTCCTAAATATTGATAAGCAAAAACAGTCTATTTTAAACAACAAAATTCCCAAGAACAGACATGATTCGATTTGGGGCTGTTATTATAAACAGCCCCAAAGCGTCTGCACTGGAATCAATTATTTGTTTTACTGATATTTGTTTTTTGTCCTGGCGACTCTATTGGCCGATCCACTTTTTCTGGAGTTCCAGGTCGATTTTCTTATCCTTAACTGCCTTGATTCCTTTATTGATAAGGTCAAGAATTTTTTTGTTGCCTCTTTTTACAGCAACTCCATAATACTCTACCTCATTGGACTCAATAACAGCGGCTATCTTTAAAGCTTCTTTGTATTTTTCATTTGCCATGGCATAGTTTGCAGCAACAGGATCATCACATACAACACCATCAATCCTGCCATTAAAAAGATCCTCTATGGCAAGCCCCACCTCATCGTAGGTTTTTGAGATAACGCCTGGAGTAGCCTTTACTGTGAATGTACCGGTTGTGCTTATCTGCGAACCAACCTTCTTTTTCTTCATTTCCTCAAGGCTTTTGACATTCAGGGATTTTTGCACAATCAGTGCCTGGCGTACTTTAAAATAAGGTGTGGAAAAATCCATAACTTTTTTACGAGCATCGGTAATTGATACTGATGAGCATATTGCATCATATTTGCCGGTTCCCAGACCTGCGAAAATTCCATCCCAGGCCACATTCTTTAAAACAATAGTATAACCCCCAAGCTCTGCCGCAGCCTTCATATAGTCAACGGCGTATCCAACGATCTGTTTATCTGCGTTTACATATTCCATTGGTGGCCAGGTTGCATCAGTTGCAATTACAATAACGGGCTTCTGCGCAAAGGCCGCGCCAGAAACAAGCATCAATGCGAGTGTGATTACTAGAGCCTTCTTAAACATAATTGTGCCTCCACTAAAAAAGTTTATTAAAAAAAAAAATGAATGATCAATAATATCTACTGTCATGTCAAAAAGTACCTATTGCTTTTACGGTACTTAATTAAAAAAGCTTATTATTGTTTCCTGATCTTTGCAATAAAAAAAACAATTTTTCTTTTGTACCCCGGGTAATAATGTATCAATTCAAAGAATCCCTTTTGATGCTGACCCGGCAGGCAGGCACTGGTTAACAGGGAAAATGCATACAACAATCACGAAAAGGCGCAATGTATGCACCAAACAATCATGTTACTGCAACAAGCAACTGATCCTCAGCAGAAAGCCGGACTTTTACTTCCACAATATCGTTAATGCGCTGTTCATCAACATCCAGGAGAACTGGAGCGTAATTGGTGTGATACCCCTTTAGATGGCCCTTGAAATGATCAGGCTTTGCAGCTGTTTTACTTTCAACAAGAACCTGTACTTTTTTTCCATCCATGGACTCAAGAAATGCTTTTTTCTTGTCCGCTCCCAGCTTGCGGAGCTTCCTGGTTCTTTCCTTGACGACACTTTCATTGACCTTGTTTTTATAATTATATGCCGGGGTTCCCTTGCGGGGGGAGAATGGGAAAACATGGAGGTAGGTCACCGGCAGTTCATCAATCAGTTCAAAGGTGTTCATAAATGCTGCTTCAGACTCGCCCGGAAAACCCACAAGCACATCTGCGCCGATTCCTGCATCGGGCATTTTGTCTGTGATTTTTCCAAGGAGTTCTTGAAAGTATTCCCTGGTGTACGGCCTGCCCATCCGTTCTAAAATCTGGTTATCGCCGCTTTGCAGGGGGATGTGGAAATGGTCGCAGATATTTGCAGAGCCTGCTGCAAGGTCAATAATTTCATCTGTCAGCTCATGAGGTTCGATTGAACTGAGCCTTATTCGAGGTATAAGATTTTGTGCGTCAACTTCCCGCAACAGCCTGTACATTGAGGCTTCCGGCAATAGATCTTTGCCGTAGCAGCCCAGATGCACGCCCGTAAGAACTACTTCCTTTGCACCACCAGCAGAAAGGTTTCTGATATTTTGTATTGCATCATCAAGCGACATACTTCTTGAGGGCCCTCTGGCATGAGGAACTATGCAGTAGGTGCAGAAGGAGTCGCACCCATCCTGAATCTTGAGATAGGGTCTTGTGCGGGTTTTTGAAATAACCGCAGCAAAGGGTGCAAACACCTTTTCCCTGCGGATTGAATCAATATTGACCTTCATGACATCAGGAGGTTTTTCGCTAATTATTTCTACGATTTTGTGCTTTTGGGAATGCCCGAAAATTTCAGAAATTTCTTCTATCTCGTCAAGTTCTTCCGGTGATGTCTGGGCGTAGCAGCCTGTTACGATTATCCTGGCTCCTGGATTTGCACGTGCTGCCTTTCTTGTTTCCTGGCGGGACTGCATGGATGCTTTTCCTGTAACCGAGCAGGTATTTATTATGCAAATATCGGCTGGTTCCCCCTCAAGTGCCCTGTACAGCCCAAGTTCCCCAAGGGAGCCTTCAATTGATTCTGATTCAAACTGGTTGACCTTGCACCCCAGCGTTATAAGTCTGTATGTTTTTTGCTGCTTCAATCTATAAAACCTCCGCCCATGATCTCATCACCCGAATATATTACTGCACCCTGACCAGGCGTGACAGCGCTTTTAGGTGTATGCAGGACTATTTTTGCCCTGCTTGTGTCCATGGGCTTAATAAATGCCTCAACTGCTTCCTGACGAAACCGGATTTTTACTTCCCCTTCAAAGCCCTTGGAGTTGAGGGGCATTGAAGTAATCCAGTTTGTTCTGGATATGAAAAATTCTGTCTTGTAGAGTGCTTCTTCCGGCCCAATTATCAGCATATTTTTTTCCGGCACAAGACTGATAACATAGTAAGGATGAGGCCCTGGAATATTTATCCCCCGCCTCTGCCCCACGGTGAACCTGTGCAATCCAGAATGCTCGCCAACTTTTTTTCCTTCCAGGTTACAAACAGGGCCGGATGGAAATGAAAAACCTTTTTGGGAAGTCAAAAAATCAACATATTTGCCATTGGGTATAAAGCAGATATCCTGGCTCTCCTGCCCACAATCCTCAACGGGCAGCAGTTTTTCAGTGAATGCAATCTGCTTTACTTCTTCCTTTGTTAGTTCGCCAAGGGGAAAAATGGTGTTGCGCAGCATCTGCTGCGTTAAAAAGGCCAAAAAGTATGTTTGATCCTTTTTTGGATCATTACCCCGCAGAAGCTTTACTGTGCCATCTTCCTTTAAGGCTGTTCTTGCATAATGCCCGGTTGCAAACTTAACTGCACCGTGCTTTTGCGCAACTTCAAACACTTCTCCAAATTTTATTGCAGGATTGCATACAAGACAGGGGTTTGGAGTTCTGCCGGATGAATACTCAAGTGCGAAATAATCGACAACCTTGCTCTTGAAGGATTCGCCTGCATCATAAACTATCAGTTCTATCCCAAGGTTTTGTGCTGTTTGCCGGGCCTTTTCAATTGATGCATTCGATTCAAATCCAGTGGTGAAATGGATACCAAGGACGTGATGTCCCTTTTTCTTAAGAAGATAAGCGGCTGTAATAGAGTCTACACCTCCGCTTACAGCCACTGCAATTTTATGCATATTCGAAAAAGGCTTCCCCTAAAAGGCTGACATTGAAACATCTTACAGGGCAGACAGGCATACACATCAGGCATACACTGCATTTTTTCTGATCATACACAACATTAAAGTCGCTGCGGTCAACATACAGCGCCCCGGTCGGACAAACTGCGGTGCAGGCTCCACAGTCAATGCATGAATCATCATTACGCTGAAGCTCCTGGGATGCGTTCTGTACATCCACACCCTGGTCCTTCAAATACTGCACGCCTATTTTAAAATCCTTTTTTGCGCCAAAGAGTTCCAGAACCATCAACCCTTCCTTTCTGGGAAGGATAGTCGCGTTCAGGATATTAAACGACAGGTCGTAGCTCTTTGCAAGATTGCAAACCACAGGCTTTTGAACCTCGGTTTTCGGAAACCGTAATATCAATATTTTTGAGTACAATTTTTTTCTCCTAGTAAACTTATTTTTTTTCCGAAGCTTTTGAAACCTCGTTGTTGCCGTTATCAGCACTTACTGCATTATCGCCATTATTTACTCCATTGTCGCCATTGGTTCCATTCTTATGCACTTCCAGAACTTCCGGCTCCAGTGATGCCATCCGGGCACTTAATAGCTCAATCCTTTTTTCCACAAGCTCACGCTGCAGCTCATCAAGTTTAAGGGCTGCCGCTGCTTCAAGATGATCCATAGCCAGTTCAAGACCCTCAGGACGGCTCCCCTCAAGTGCTATATCGGTCTTAAACAGAAGAACCATAAGGTCAATATCAAGCAGCCTCCTGTTGATAATCAACTGCTGTCCAGGCAAAAGCGCAAGTGGCCGGGCATTGATGAGGTTTTTCCTCACCATGTTAAAATCAGGCACACCTGGTTTTGCGATCAATATGTTCGAGATGTCCATATAATAATTAAAGGCAAATGTATAGGCCTCTGCCCTGGAATAGGATTTTTTTATCTTTTTTGTGGTTTTTGCCCCAAACAGAGAAAACTCCAGGGTTTTGCCCATGGGGTCAAAACTGCCCTTATATATATTGATCCCCTCTCTGGTCTGCTCAATGTAGTAAGAATTCATGCTCGAAAAACTTGAGTACAGCAATGCAAACATGAGAAGCGTAAATCCACCCACAGCAAGAAGCTTCACAAAAACCTGGCCATAGTCCCTTGGCTCCGCCCTGACTTCCCTGGGCCGATGAGGGGGTACATATCCTGGACTTGGTTCATCAGGAATCTGTATCCGTTGTTCCGGGAATTCGTTTATATCGAATTTTTCAAGGAGCAGTTCTTTGCTGACCGGGCTGTTATCTGCAAAAAATGCAGGTGCAGTATAATTCGCATCTGAAGAACTGCCAACCGGCGGCACATACAGCTTTTCAGGTGCTGAAGTCTCAAACTTGAGCGCAAGCAGCTCTGGAACTGTAAGGCGGATAATCCGCTTTGCAGGAAATTTTTTAATATCAATCTTCTCAAGCAGCAGCCTCTTGACAGAGGGCCTGTCTGCAAAGACCGGGGCTGTATATTCACCAGGTGCAGAAGCTTTTGGCACATGCAATTTCTCAGGCTGCTTTGCATCAAACTTTAAAGACAGAAGCTCCCGCTGGCTGAGTTTTTTCTTTGGGGGAACCTTTTGTGTAATCTTTTTTGCTACCACTGCTTTTTTTGAAGCAGCCTTTTTCCTGGAATCAGCTTTTTTCTTTTGGGCAGCAGCCTTTTTTGAATCAGTCATTTTCTTTGGCTCGGCGACTTTTTTTGCAGGAGCCTTTTTGCTGGGTGCTGCACTCTTTTTTGCAGGAGCTTTTTTCTCTGGTGCTGCGCTCTTTTTTACAGGAGCCTTTTTCTCTGGTGCTGCTGTTTTCCTGGCATCAGCTTTTATCTTAGGTTCAGCCGATTTCTTTGCAGCAGGCTTTTTCCCGGGGGCATCAGCTTTTTTGGAAACAGCTTTTTTGGAGCTGGCTTTTTGGGGATCTGCTTTTTTGGGCACTGCTTTTTTGGGTGCTGCTTTTTTGGAACCAGCCTTTTTCTTAGGCTCAGATGCTTTCTTTACAGCAGGCTTTTTCTTTGGCACTGCGGCTTTTTTTGCAGCAGCTTTTTTCTTGGGGGCAGTGGTTTTTTCCTTTTGCTCTTTTTCAGCCTTGTCCTTTGATGATTTTTTCGATGTCGATTTCAGCAGACTTTTCTTACCCATAAATTCCTCTTTTCGCTTTTTTAAATAATTCCAGCATATTTGCGCTTACAAAATCTATTTGCTCTGTAGAAATAAATTTTTCCTTTTAGGAAAATAATTATATAATAAGTTCATATTTTTTTGTAAACATTTATTTCTTTTATAATCATTTGTGAGTATTTTTTTTATTTTTCATCCAGGACATCCCTGATTGCTTTTGTCAGCTCTCTATTTGTAAAGGGCTTTACTACATACCCTCTGGCACCTGCATTTAAATTTTCCTTTATCAAACCTTCCTCTGAATACCCGCTGGCAATTATAACTTTTACCGTGGGGTCAAATTCAAGAAGCTTCTCCAGGCACTTTCCGCCCCCCATTCCCGGCATATTTAAATCAAGCATGATCAAATCAATTTTTTCATACTTTTGCAAATATACAGCCAGAGCTGCTTCTCCGGTTTTAGCTACGATGGTTTTGTAACCTGCCCGTTCAAGTATTTTATGGGTCATTATCAACAACGCTTCTTCATCATCAACTATCAGAATAGTTTCATTACCCCTTGCCGGCGGCACAATACTATCTTTTACAATATCTGGTGTTGCCGGGTCACCACTGATTGCAGGAAAATAAATATTGAACGTCGTTCCCAGCCCAGGCTCACTGTAAAATGAAATCTGCCCATTGTGACCTTCAACAATACCATAGATAACAGATAAACCAAGGCCTGTTCCTGAACCAACTTCCTTTGTTGTAAAAAATGGATCAAAAATATGCTCTTTTATGCTATCGTCCATCCCAAACCCGGTATCTGAAACCGTCAGGGCAACGTAGCTGCCTTCCTTTAAACCGGCTGGATGCTTATCGAGCAGCGTTTTTTCCACCTCATGATTCTCGGCCTTAATAGTAATAAGCCCGCCCTCTGGCATTGCATCCCTTGCATTCAGGCACAGGTTGGTAATTATCTGTTCTATCTGTCCCTGATCCGCCAGAACAGGATATAGACCCTTTGCAATCTCAATCTTGATATCAATCATCCGCGGCAACAGCCTGTCAAGCATCTTCTTGATTATCTGTACTTCAACATCTAAATAAGTGGGTGCTAAATTACTTTCAGTTTTACGGCTGAAAGCAAGGAGCTGCGTGACAAGATTTGCACCTCTTTCTGTGGATTTTAAAATTGCCTCCAGCATATCCTTATCATCAAAGTTTGCCTCCTCAATAAGGAGCTGGGTATTGCCGGATATGATATAAAGAAGATTGTTGAATTCGTGCGCCACGCCCCCGGCAAGAATTCCGACCGTCTCCAGCTTTTGAGACCGCTGGAGCTGTTCTTCGAGTTGGCTCTTCTCTTCTTCTGCAAGGTTTTGTTCTGTAATATCTCTACCTATAGACTGATATTCAGCCACCTCCCCATTCTCATCAAAAATAGCATGGTCAGCCCACTCCTGCCAGCAAAGCTCTCCCTCTGGCGATAGAACCTGTGTTTCGTAATTTATTGTAGATCTTTTTGGAGTCAGGGAAGCAAACCGTTTTTTAGCCTCGTCAGATTCATTTTCAGGTTTTAAATCAAAAAAGTTTTGCCCAGTCAATTCTTCCTGGGTGGCACTGTAATAATGGCAATACTGAGGATTTACATAGGTTAATGTCCCATCTGGAAGAAAACGGCACAACATGGCTGGAATATCCTCAACAACCGCACGATACCGTTTTTCACTTTCCCGCAATCGTCCATCTGCCAGCTTGCGCTCAGTAATATCGCGCACAAACCCGCCTATTCTCGACAATTCCAGGGTCTCACCCTTTTCAATAATATAGGCCTGAACCTCAACTGGAAAAACAGCGCCATCCTTACGAACAAACTCCTTCTCGTAAAGATCAGTATAACCCCGTTCTAGTAGATGTGTACCCTGAACCTGATATTCCCAGTCAATCCACATATGGGGCGTAATCTTCCAGAAATTTAACTCCTTTAATTCGTCAATTGAATATCCAAGCATCTCCTCCATGCGCAGATTCGCATCAAGGATCTTGCCGCCACCCAACACAATAACATAACCGTCCCGGTTGACATTGAAAAGACTTCTGAAACGTTCCTCGCTCAGCCGCAATGCCTCATCCGCCTTTTTACGCTCGGAGATGTCACGAACAAGTGCTCCCATCTTCGACGATGCAAAGTCATCCCCTTTTTCAAGCATAAAAGCCTGGATCTCAACAGGAACAATGCTGCCATCCTTGCGGATATACTCTTTTTCATAAAGATCAGTGTAACCCTGTTCAAACAGAAGCCCGCCCTGTATATTATACTCCCAGTCCACCCATCTTTCAGGAGTCATGTCCCAGAAATTTTTCAGCATTATTTCGTCTTTTGAATATCTGGACATCTCCAGCAAACGAGGATTCGCATCAATGATATCCCCACTGCCAAGCACTATTATATAACCATCACGGTTTGAATTAAACAGAGTTCGAAAACGCTTCTCGCTCTGGCGCAATGCTGCATCCGCCTTTTTTCGGTCGGTAATATCTTCGCCGATTCCATCAAGAAACAGGATGCTGCCATCTTCATCAAAAGTAGCTCGAATGCTGGTCATAATCGAACTGTGGGTTCCATCCTGTCGCCTGGCATGCATCTCAAACCCCTCAACACTCCCTGAATCATAGAGTGCTGCAAAAAGCTTTTCACGCTGCTTTGAATCCACATAGATGTCCGGGGTTGGTATCGCCATCAATGCTTCCGCAGATTCATACCCCAGCATCCCCACAAGTGCTCGATTGACAGATATAAGTTTGCCATCGGAGCTTGAACGGAACAGACCAACCGGCATGTTCTCAATAAGCGTTCTATATTGCTTTTCGCTTTTGCGCAGTGCTTCCTCGGCCCGTACCTGCTCGGTAATATCTTCCTGAACTATGACAATCTTCAGCACATTTCCAAGCTGATCTTTAATTGGGTATATCCTTGCCTGAACCCACCGCTTGTTCCCGTCCCCTGTTACTTCCTTGGCATCATACTCTATTGGCGGAACAGAGGCCACCTCGCCGTTGTATGCAGTTTTCAGAGATGAGACTATTCCCAGTTTTATTGCCTGCTCATCCTTGAGCAAATTATACTCGAGCTTGGAAAATTCTTTCCATGTCAACCCCCAGAGTTTTTCCCAGGCACGATTAACCTGAAGAGTAAAACCGTCTAAATCCAGCACCTGAATACTGAATGGCGACTGATCGTCAAGCAGGCTCCGTATGCGTTCTTCGGTTATTCCAAGCTCTACCTGCCTGCGCCGTGTAATATCGAATCCAACAGCAAGCAAACCAACAGCATTTTTAGCTTTGTCCCACAATGCCATCTCATGCCATTCAACAACGATTTTGCGGCTGTCTTTTGTTACAATTGAATATATATTTTCCTCTGGATGAATGTTGTCAAAAATTCCCTGAAAAACATTACGTGCTCTTTCCTGATCCTGCTTCAGCAAAAAAACCTCAAACCAGTCCTGTCCCTTTACTTCTTCCAGGTCGTAGCCAGATATATTTTTCATATATGGATTAAAACGAAGGATTTGCCCTTTGGTGTTCAAAAGCAAAATAATACACGGCGCTGTCTCGGTCACGCCTAAATAGAAATCACGCTCCTCAAGGAGTTTTTTATTCTCCTCCTCCAACCCCTTAACCCTTTGCACCAATTCTTCAAAAGCTGCGCTGTCAATGGGTTTATCAGAAGATTTGCTGGACATGACCAAATACCTTAAAAAAAGTTTTCAATATTAAATCAAAAATATTCTTAAATCCGTATTAGTAGAACAAAGCTTGCAGGCAAAATATTTTTTGCATAATTAAATTATAATAACAGTGATTTGCTAAAACTTCAAGGGGAAACAATTCACGGTTTAAGTCTTTTCAGGCAGGATCATAAAATAATTGCTTTTCAGGTCGTCAACCATGATTGCTCAGTTTACAGGCCGGCTTCTGGGATCAGTCATTGATGAACAGATAAACGATTATTGACTATACCTTGCCTCACGCCCTAATTTAATTCAAAAATTTCTTTGGTGATAATTCAAACAACTATTTTAAAAAAACCCTGGCAATGCAATCATAAAAAAAATATGAACAAATTCAGCAGCTGCCAAAATAGATTCCAAGCGCAAGCGTAAAGGGGGTTGCAATGTTTATCATCACATTTTTCGCCAGCGACGGTATCAGCTTGTCTATGTCATCAAAGTGCCTTGCAGCCCCTCTGGCTGCGGAAATTGCCAGCACAGCAGTGACCAGCGCAAAAAGAGCCTGAACAGGAAGATACCCGGCCGCCCATCCGATAATGAGGGTGAAATAAGCAGCAACAAGAATCAGCGCATAGAGTACTGCACTTTTTTTCAAACCAATCAGTATTGGCAGATGATTACGCCCAATCTTCCTGTCAGCCTCTACATCTGGGAACTGATTGAGCAGCAGCAGATCGCTGACAAGAAAAAATGGAACAAGTGAAGCAACAAAAGCCGTTACAGAATACTCCCCGGTAAGTGCGAAATGGGTTCCCATGACCATAAGCGGGCCAAAACCCAGGCCTGGAGCGAAAAGACAAAGAATCGGTCTTTTTGTCAAAACTTTTGTATATGCAACAACAGTGATCAACCCGGCAATACCAATGGGCAGTATCCCAAGTCCGTGTACAAACATGAAGTAAACTCCAACTCCACTGGTTAATATCAGGGGCACAACCCCCAATATAAGAGTATAAATGGCCTTTTCAGGAACCTGAGGCAAGGCCCCGCTGCCGCCGGAAAAGGGTGTGCGTGTGGTTGTAAAGTCCAGCCCGGTCTTGAAATCATCATACTCATTAAATGCGTTTACGCTGATATGAGCGGCTAATGCACCAGCCATAATAAGCGCCACATCAAGCCAGTCAACAACACCCAGCGCACACTTTGCAGTTGCAACACCGACCGCAACACATGCTGGTGTCAATATAAGAAAAGGCAGGCGCATCGGCCCAATTATGGCTTTTTGAGCTGAACTATTCATCATAATCCTTTCGTAATTTTTCTATCGAATAATGCACAAAACCGAGGCGTAGAACCTATCAAACATCCACCAACATCTCCAAAACCAACGTATACAAAACCAACGTATCCAAAACTAACGTATCCAATACCAGACCAACCGTCCTGAGAAAACCAGTCCCAGAAAAGCCGACTGACATTGCTAATTTACTAACAAAAAAAACCAGTCATGGCAAGGTGACTGGTTTTTTCTTAAAAACAAGTAATTTTTTAGAAGACAAACAGATGAAAAACTATAATTTTGTATTTGCAAATGCCTTGCCAACAAACAGCGCCAACCTCACATTTCCAACAACTGCTTGTTTTTTTTACATAATTTTTTTACACAACATTATTTCGCACTGTTCATACATTTACTTTTTTATCAGAATTTTGCTATGAAAGTTTAAAAAAGTAAACTCAAACCAGAGCCAGCAACATAACCCATCAAAATTACAACAAAAGTTCGCACCCAGGTTTAATTCAAAATCTTGAACCCCAGGTTCAAAAAAATTAACCAACACTTTTCATGTGTGTACACCTTGCTCCACACACACTTAATAACTCGCACCAGAGCAGGATTTGCGCCAGATTAGTTTCGATAACCTAAAAATGACCCACCTGGGGTCAAAACGATAACGTAAAA
>JAOZSB010000395.1 GCA_029939895.1 Desulfobacterales bacterium | reverse complement strand
AATAAATATCTTCTTCTTCTTTGCCATCTTTTTTTGTAAAAAAAGCCATTATAAATCCTGATAATCTTAATTCTTAACGAAACTTTGGTTTATGTTTAATCAAAAAAATTCCCTTATAAAATAAATTCCTTTTCTGATTACATTCTTAATCATAGAGCAATTTATTACTGGTAGCAACCGTTTCAAAATTTTTAAAGTTATTTTTAAGGCTCATCAATTTCTTTGTTAAAACCGTTGCAATTTGCAACGGTTTGGCGTTGATATGCAACACCATGTAACGCACTGATAAAACAGCATTAATTAGCAAGGGTTATATTTCGTTGCAAATTGCAACAGGAAAGCCATTTTCCCTACATTATGCATCATGCAAAATTCCTCTTTAATTACAGCAGGTTCCACCAATCGGATATTTTGGCACAGCGGTTGCTATTATAATTGTCTACCTGCTGATGCGGGCAGGAAAAATTAACTAACACAAACACAAAACCAGGAGCAGGAACATGAGCATACTAAGAAGTATTTCTGAAAAATTTGATAAAATGATGATGGCGATCACATTTGCCGAGGCCAATATGCACGATACTACATTGCAGATGTTGTCCAAAAAAAAAGTAGTAAAAAAGCAAAAACACGTCAGGCCGGTGAAAGAAGAGAATAACCAGCCAAGGCTGTATGTTTAAATTTTTTTTTACGGGATAAGATCATGCAAAAAGTGCTTCTGGCAATAGACGGCATCAAGCCGGACAAAAAAATATTCAGCTATGCAGTAGAATTATGCAAGCGGATAAAGGCGGAGCTTGATGTACTCCTGATCATTCCCGACAGGGTCAGGAAAAAAGCAGTCAAGTTTGGGAAGTGCTTTGAGAAATCTATGATGGCAGCCGCCTTTGCAGAGTCAGGTGACTTTAAAACTGCAAGGGAGATGGAATCCGAAGCCATGGAAAACATAGGATCTCTTTTAGCGACAACGGAAAATGAAGGGCTTAAATACGGGCTGACCCTGAAAACAGGCGAAACAGGCGGAGAAATCATTGAATATGTCAACTCCGATAGAAATGTTGTCATTACAATACTCGACCCTTCCCCTGGTGCTCAGGAAACAGAATGTGAAGATCAAAGTGAAAGCAAATTGATTGGTGAAATAAAACATAAATTATCAACCCCCCTGGTTGTAGTTCGCAATTAAAAGTTTTTTTTGGCTTATTTCAAAGGCAAATCAAGGGAATTTAAATAATTTAAAAGCATTAAAATTCAAGCTTATTAAAACAGATATAATGGAGAATGGAAATGAAAAGGTTTATTGACAAGCTGAGAAAGAAAAAAACCAACATGTCAGAATCATTTGATAAATATCAGGAAACACTTTCTTTTGCTGAAGCAAATCAACACGAACTCATCTCCTGGCCCCAGGAAGTCAAACCCATTGAAGAAAAGCAATATAAATTGCTTGTGGTGGCCAGCGATAACAGTTTTTCAAGCGAGATGGTCGATTATGCCCTGGATATGGCTAAAAGAATGTCCTATGAAATTTTGGCACTGAGCACTGCCCCTCTTTCTAATAAGACCATTAAACTGTTTGCATCATCGCAAAATCAGCTCTGTGATGAATTCAAGGAAATGGCACAGGAAAATATAATTAAGTTTAAAACCATGGCACAGGAAATGGGCCTTGAGTTTTCACATGAAATCAAGTTCCGCGACACTGATCAGGCGATAGAAGAAGTTGTCAGGGAACACGGCAACATTGATTTTGTTGTGGCAGAACATGAAAAAGACAGGTCGGTTATTAAAGCCGACAACAGGCCACGGACACAAAAGGAGATGGTGGTTTATTCAATGGCTTAAAAACCGTCACCTTAACCAGAATTTAAAACAGTCGAACCAGTCAATCAATGATATTCTGGTTCGCTGTTTTTTATGTTTTAAAAAATCATAGAAGTTTTTTTGCTTATTTCATAATCAGACCTTCGGTACAAACCAGGCTAAAAAGCTTCGACAAAAATCTAAATGTATTGGGAGTTTTTTTGCTTATTCATAACAAGACCTTCGGGATAAACAAAAATCATCGCTTCGACAAAAATCTAAATATATTGGGAGTAAAAAATGCCTGAAATGAGTTTAACCCCGGAAATGATCATGACAATGCTTATGCTTGGTTTTGTTATTCTTTTATTTGTCTTTGAATGGGTGCGTGTTGATGTCGTTGGAATAATGATGATGGTTATACTTCCAACAATCGGGCTTATCTCTCCGCAGGAGGCCTTTATTGGATTGAGCAGTAATGCTGTCTGTTCAATTATTGCCGTCATAATTATTGGTGCGGGCCTTGATAAAACAGGTGTTATGAATCATGTTGCACGACCTATTATAAAGCTTGCCGGAGAAAGCGAAAAAAAGATGATAACACTAATATCCGGCACGGTTGGAATAATATCAAGTATGATGCAAAACATTGGTGCAGCAGCCCTCTTCCTGCCAGCCACCCAGAGAATTTCAAAAAGGGTCGGCATTCCAACATCCCGCATTCTGATGCCCATGGGTTTTTGCGCAATTATAGGTGGAACCGTGACTTTGGTGGGGGCGAGTCCCACAATTCTTCTTAACGATCTGATGATATTGGGCGGAGAAAAGCTGGAACCCTTTGGTCTTTTTACCCAGACACCTATTGGGCTTTGCCTGCTTGCGGGTGCAATTTTGTATTTTTTAGTTTTTGGAAAATTTATTCTTCCCTCTGGAAGTGGTGAGGACGACAAGGGAATTACTGCTGCACTGATAGAAGAGTATCAGGCATTCGACACCCTGTATGAAATTAATTTGCCAGCAGATTTTCAAGGGCCAAGAACCCTGGAAGAACTTGGAATCAGATCAAATTTTTTAACCACTGTAATAGCAATACACACAGAATCAAAAAAAGAAAAAAACTTCATCCCCAAGAGTCAGGATAAACTATGTGCCAATGACAATATAGTTGTAGTGGGTCGTGAAAAAAATGTTCAAAGCCTTGTCAGGGAATTAGGCTGGCACTTAAAAGAAGGGCTTGATGTTTTTGCAGAAAATCTTGCACGTACCAGTGCCGGCATGGCAGAAACAATCGTGGCACCGAGGTCAGAGTTAATCGGAAAAACAATGAGCGAGGTCAACTTTAAGGAATTTTATAATGTCAATCCAATAGCCCTTTTTAAAGGTAATAAGATTTTTTATGAAGGCCTGACACATGTCAAACTGCAAATGGGTGATACTCTCCTTCTCCAGGGGCGGTGGAAAAATTTTCATATTATCAGGAACCGTCCATATCCAAAGACATTAACTTTTTCAAGTCCCCTTGAGGGAGAAATAATGCGCCCTGAAAAAGCTAAAATTGCTGTCTTTTGGCTGGCAGCAGCTCTTGCCCAGATCATAATTTTCAAGGCGCAACTTTCTGTGGCGTTGATGTCGGGTGCGTTAGGCATGATAATCACAGGCGTACTGT
Organism: Desulfobacterales bacterium; assembly: GCA_029939895.1. Lineage (GTDB taxonomy): Bacteria > Desulfobacterota > Desulfobacteria > Desulfobacterales > JAOZSB01 > JAOZSB01. The sequence continues at coordinate 639 of JAOZSB010000395.1, read as the reverse complement.
CCATTGATGAGGCGTACCAGTCTGTAGACTGGATGACCGTTTTTCTTCTGGCAGGCCTGATACCACTGGGCATAGCCTTTGAAAAGACGAGCACAGCAGCATTCATCGCGCATGGTGTTTTAGCTTTGATTGGTGATCCCAGCCCCATTGTACTGCTTGCTGTGATTGGAGTTATGACCTCTTTTTTTACTCTGGTAATTTCAAACGTGGGGGCCACGGTTCTTCTTGTGCCTTTGTGTATGAACATGGCAGTGATGGCTGGCGGAGACCCCCGGATGGCAGCATTGGTGGTAGGGCTTTCTGCATCAAATACTTTTATACTGCCAACACACCAGGTTAATGCGTTGATTATGAGGCCTGGAGGATACAGAACAATGGATTATACAAAGGCAGGCGCGGCAATGACGGTCTTATTTTTATTGATTGAACTGACGGTCATTTACTTCTTTTATGGTATATAGCTGTAATTAATCAGCTTAAGGTTTTTTGCCTATTTCATAGCCAGACCATCGGTAAAAACTAGTAATTGGCTTCGACAAAAATTAAATTTTTTTGGGAGTTTTTTTGCTTATTTCATAACCAGACCATAGATATAAACTAAGCATTGGTTTCGATGTTAATTTTAGGTTTATTAGGAGT
>JAOZSB010000394.1 GCA_029939895.1 Desulfobacterales bacterium | reverse complement strand
GACTTGATATAATAATTCCGGTAAAAAAATAGTGCTATGAGGATGGTTGATAATATCCAAAAAATCATTGATAATAAATGTTATTGACTTGTCTATGTAATATGTGGTTTCCTCTAAAATAATTATATTTGTGTCTTCCAGGGTGGCAATATAACTCTTAGAATTTGCTTCTAATTGTGGCTGAAAGTTTTTCGCGGTTTTATGGTGCTTGTCAAGCTGGTATTGTTTTTTTAAACTTTTTTATTTCAGGGCTTATAATGATTGATGCTAAAAATGCAGTTTATTTTAAAAAAATAAATAAGTATGATTATTCTTTGATACGGCCTGCCTTTTTTGAAATGATGGGCACAATCGGTTCATTAAAGATTGCAGCAAACGATACAGTCCTTATAAAGCCAAATTTTTTGACCCATGCAAAGCCTGAACAGGCTGTTGTGACCCATCCGCTTATTGTCAAGGTTGCGGTAGAGTATGTTCTTGAAATGGGTGGAAGGCCCAGGATCTCTGACAGCCCGGCTTCGGGTTCTGTGAAAAAAATTATGAAAGCAGGCGGGTTTGATGAAGCTCTCAAGGGGCTTGATGTGGAGATTGCTGAGTTTGAAGATTATGTTAAGGTGGATGTTGGCGAGCCTTTTGGCGAGATTGAAATCGCCAGGGATGCCATGGAAACAGACCATATAATTAACCTGCCAAAATTCAAGACCCATGTGATGATGCTTATGACATTGGGTGTAAAGAATCTTTTTGGGTGTATTGTGGGGCTGAAAAAGCCGGCATGGCATTTAAAAACTGGCGTTGATGGTGATTATTTTGCCAGGCTCCTGGTGAAGATTTATGCGGCGGTTAATCCAACGGTGACGATTATTGACGGTATTCTCGGCATGGAAGGGCAGGGACCAGGCAAAAGTGGTGTTCCCAGGCAGATCGGGGTTTTGATCGGCAGTCAAAACTCTGTGTGCGCAGACATCGGGGCCTGCAGGATGGTCAGGATGAGGCCTGAATCGCTTTTTACAACCAAGGCTGCAATTGAAATGGGCCTGGCTCTTTCAGAAATTGATGTAAGGGGCGAGTTTTTTGAAATTGATGGCTACAAAATGCCAATCAGGTGGTCACCATCTGGCGGGCCAGCTTTTATCCAGCGGTTCACAAGGCGGCACCTTACTCAAAGACCTGTTGTGGATCCTGAAGCCTGCAAGCTCTGCGGTGATTGCTGGACATACTGCCCTGCAAAAGCAATAGAGAAAAAGGACGACAGCCTTGTTTTTGATTATGATAAATGCATTCGTTGTTACTGCTGCATTGAGGTTTGTCACCATGCTGCCCTCAAAGGGGTTGAGCCGGTTTTTGGGAAATTGATAAACAGGCTTACCAAACCAAAACATGCCTGATATTATATCGTGAACAGCATATTAAATTGTTATGCAAAAATTTTATATAAAAGTTATTTAAGTATTTAATGTTTAAAAATGGAGAAAGAAAATGATCAACAAAGCAATCCTCGTAGGAAGACTTGGCAGCGATCCAGAGGTGCGGTACTCTGCCAGCGGAACTGCTGTAGTCAAGTTCAGCCTTGCAACTGACAGCTTTTACAACAAAGAGAAACGTACTGAATGGCACCGGATCGTAGCCTTTGGCAAGATTGGCGAAGTATGCGGCGAATACCTTTCCAAGGGCCGTCAGGTTTATATTGAAGGCAGAATTCAGACCAGCTCCTGGGAAAAAGATGGTGTGAAAAGATACAGCACTGAAATTATAGCCAATGAAGTCAAGTTTCTGGGTGATAAGGGCAGCGGCGGCGGTGGCGGCGGCAGGTCTTACCAGTCTGGTGGTGGCGGTGGTAATGCCCCAGGCGGCCCTCCTGCTGACGGCCCATCCTATTCCGATGGCCCTGATGATGACCTTCCGTTCTAAGTATTAAGGCAGGTACTGCAATAAATACTGCGCTGGATTGATTGGCAGCGGCATGATTTTGTGCTGTTTATGTTAAGTAGCGCAGTTTGTTACATCATACTAAACAACTGATACAGCAGGGGAAAGTTGATGGACGGCATTGATACAGATAAATTTAAGGCTACAGCGGCCATGACTGCGGAAAAAGTGCTTCTGACGATGATACACGGAGCTGAAAAGCTTGTCAGGAGCGAATCCTTGAACATGGCCGGGGCAACTCCTCATGATATAATTTACACCGATGATCTTTTGTCGGTGCTGCATTACAAGCCCCTTGAGGAAGAAATGGTTGAGATTGCCGGGAGAAAGCAGACCGTGCAGTCCGGGCTTTACAAAACTCCATTAGTTCTGGTTCCGCCCCTGCTGGCTCCTGGGTTTGCCTTTGATCTGTATCCATCCAGAAGCATTGCGCGGTATTTTGTGGCCAAGGGGTTTGATGTTTATCTGGTCGATTTTGGCAGCCCGGACAAAAGCCATTCCCACCTTACCTTTGAGGACTACATCCTGAGGTGGATTCCCGATGCAATGGCAAGTATCCGCAAGGAATCGGGCCAGGAGGAGCTGTCGCTCTTCGGCTATTGCCTTGGCGGGCTGTTCAGCCTTTTATACACTGCTGCGTCCATGGACGAAAATATAAAAAATATCATCACAGTGGCAAGCCCCATTGACATGCATCAGATGGGCGCTGCCGGCAAGGTGCTATCCATAGTAAGCGGCCCGGCGATGAAGCTGAGCAGGATTATGGGATTCAGTCTCATGAATCTTGACCCCAAGTACACCCACATTCCAGGCATTCTGGGTACAATCGGCTTTAACCTGACAAACCCCTTTGGTTTTGTAAAAAGCCACTGGGACCTGATGCTCAACCTCTGGGACCGGGAGTATGTGGTTGCCTACGAGAGCATGGGGCACTGGCTCAACAATCTGCTTGATTATCCAGGGGCGACCATGCAGGACATGATAGTCCAGATGGGGATGGGTAACATCTTGAAACGCGGTGGAATGCAGATCGGCAATAAACATGCTTTTTTAAAGGACGTTAAATGCTCAATCCTCGCCTTTGCAGGACTTAGTGACGAGGTTGTGCCGATTGATTCAGCCGACAACCTCCTGGAAGTGGTTTCCTCCACAGACAAGACTTTTTACAAAGTTCCGGGTGGACATATGGGAATCATGATGGGCAGCAAGGCCCCTGAAAACCTGTGGGATATGTCTGCCGAATGGCTTTCCACAAGGTCAAATAAAGTTGAGGAAGAAATCCCATATTTTATGAAGGACAAGAAAGACAGGTAAAAATCAGTTCGCAGGCCGGGCTGAAATTATCAAAGATGAAGGATTGCAATTTTGTATGAAAGGATTGTAACTATTTATGGTCACTTTCATACAAAGCAAACGCAATTGATTTTGAACCTTGCCTGAATTGCTGGGCTTTGCTGCATAAACAAAATCACTTCGATATTCCATATTTGCAACCACAAAAGGCATCGTCTATGTTTGGTATTATCAGCCCAGCCTACGAGCTTTGATTAAAGAGTTGGTTCATGAATTAATGCCTTTCGCATTCCCCGGGTTAAAAACCAGATGAAGTGGAATACATTTTTTGTAAACAGGCTGAAGTATACAGCAGCTTTGTTTACTTTTCCGGCAACGGGTATTACATGGCAGTGAAAATTCTTCCTTCGTCTTGATCCGATGCCATTGTGGATGAGCATGAATTTTTCAGTATGGTTGAATCTTTTGCGTGAGATTTCCCGTGCGCATTTTAAGCTGATAGCCAGCATCTCATCCTGCTCTGCAACATCGGGGTAGCCCTGGTGATCAGGAAACGACAGCACATGGTATCCTTTAGCTATCACGAAATTCGGTTTGATAAGAAGGCAATGCCTGCCCGAATTTAAGGTATATGTTTTTACAAGAGGCTCCATTTTACAGTTCTCCAATCGCACGTAACAGGTTCTTTCTTGCTCTTTCTTCATATTGATTTTGAAAATATTTTGAATAATAAATACTTTCCATATTGAGAAACGACATTAAAATTTCTTTTCTTGCAGGGATAAAAAACTCATCGCTGATCCATGCATACTCTTTCCTGATATCGTTTTCATACTGGTCATCAGTAGTGTCCCGTTTAACTTTTTAGAATAGCACCCAACGTGCTGTAATT
>JAOZSB010000075.1 GCA_029939895.1 Desulfobacterales bacterium | reverse complement strand
ATCGGCAGCTCAAAAACTCTCATTAGTTTTGGTCTTATTATAAGGGGGCAGACCATCTCCTTTGCTGAATATTTCATCAAGCTTGGTCAGGCAGGATTTAAAATCGTTAATATCAAGTATACCATTTTTAGTTATGTCAGGTATCATATTGTTGGCGATGGAAAGAAAATTTTCTTGTAAAGTGCAAGGGCGTTTCTGTCTGTTATCATGGAAATCAGGTCGCAGACAACCCTTTCGATTGGAGCACCATTGTTTATCCCGGTAATATTGTTAACCATGAGTTGTTCTTCAAGCGCATTTTTATTTTCAAGAAAATGATAATAAAGCTCCCGTACTATCTTTGTTGCTTTTTCAAATTCCTTGTGAACCTTGTGTGAGCGGTACACCTTCTCAAAAAGAAACAAACGCAGGTCGCTCATTGCATCACTTACCTCCCTGCCTATCTTCAATTCAATGGTGTCCCCTTTTACAACGCTGGAGTAGACAACATCCCTTATCATGGTGGTTGCCCGTTCACTGTGATTTTTTCCAAGCACGTTTGCGCATGATTCCGGTACCTGATCCCTTGTGATAACTTCACTTCTTATGGCATCGTCCAGGTCATGATTAAGGTATGCCATGATATCAGCAATCCGCACGATCCGCCCTTCTACTGTGACGGCGTTCGATTCCGGCTTGTCGGTGATTATATCGCCCCAGCCCTTGGAGTGCTTTACTATCCCGTCACGCACTTCAAAGGTCAGGTTTAAGCCCATGCCGTTGTTTTCAAGGAGATCAACCAAACGCAGGCTCTGTTCGTTGTGGGAGAAGTCTTTAGAAAATATCTCTTTCAGCACTGCTTCGCCACCGTGTCCAAAGGGGGTGTGTCCAAGGTCATGTCCAAGTGCTATTGCTTCGGCAAGGTCTTCGTTCAGGCGCATGGCCCTGGCCATATTTCTGGCCATTTCAGAAACTTCGAGTGTATGGGTGAGTCGTGTCCTGTAGTCATCGCCCAGGGGTGATAAAAAAACCTGGGTTTTATACTTGAGCCGCCGAAAACCATTGGAAAACACAATCCTGTCCCTGTCACGCTGGAAGCAGGTCCTGATTGGGCATTGATCCTCTTCCCGCTGTCTACCCCTTGATTCTGAGCTTTGACAGCCGTAGGGGGCCATAAAGCTGTGTTCTCTTTTTTCAAACTCTTCTCGTATGGTCATGGCAACTGGTTCTATTTGGTTTTCTGACAATTTATTTTTGTTACTCCAGATAAATTTAGATATTACTAACAAACTTTTATTATTTTTTCTTATCTTCTATTTTTGCAATCAGCCAGTCGAGCCAGGGATCAAGATTTTCATCTTTGGTTGCAGAAATCTCGAATATCGGCATCCCCGGATGCACCTGGTTTATGTAATTCCGGGCATCTTCAATATTGTAATCAAGATAGGGAAGAAGATCAATCTTATTAAGTATGGCTGCATCACACTCCCGGAACATGAGTGGATACTTGATGGGCTTGTCCTCGCCCTCTGCAACGCTCAGGACAACCGCCCTTGCATCCTCGCCAATATCAAACTCTGCCGGACATACAAGATTGCCTACATTTTCTACTATCAGCAGATCAACGTCATCAAGCTCCATATTGTCTGAAGCCTTTTCAATAACATGCGCAGCAAGGTGACAATCTCCGCCAAACTCATCGGTGTTTACCTGAACAACCTCCACACCTGTTGTTGCGAGCCTGTCTGCGTCATTGGTCGTGCAGATGTCGCCGACAATTACTGCACATTTAATCTTTGGCATCAGCTTGTCTATGGTTTTAACCAATGTCGTGGTTTTGCCGGAACCTGGAGAACTCATGACATTCAAGACAAAAACAGACTTCTGGTGAAATTTATTCCTGTTTCTTTCAGCAAATGTGCCATTGGCATCGAGTACCTTTTTTACAACTTTGATTTCCATAATATATTTACCCCTAGTAAATTTGATTTATGAAGATGATAACAATTTATCTTATTAAGCACGGAATACACACAAAAGCACGAAAAAAATACAATTCCCCGCCATTTTTGAAATACAGCACTGCAAGACAGCCTCGAAAGAGCTGCATAAAACCGCATAAAATTATCCCCGGAGGCATTATGCAGCTCGTTGATTTTTCACCCTGCAATGGCGTGATATATTATTACCTGCAGTTTTCTAAAGATTGGATTTACTTGCAAAAATGTATGTTTACTGCAACCCGGTTTTCAATTTTTTGCTATTGAATTATAAGCCCGCTCCCCCAGGACAAATAAACCCGTTCAATACCATTATCAAAAAGTTAAAAATCCTGCTAACCTGTTTCGTCTGCAATCTCAATTGAATCAATATCAAGTTCCCGACCGGACAATAGTTCTACTGTACCGCTTTCGCATTCAGGACAGGCAAAGGCCGGGGTGGTGATTATCCATTCATGCCCGCAGTCCCCGCACTTTCCCCGGACTGAAACTTCATTGATTACCAGCTCCGCCCCTTCCAGAGAAGTCTTCTTTGCTGCTATTTCAAAGCAGAATTTAAGATTATCAGGAATGATGGCAGTCAATTTTCCAGCCGTAAGGTTGACACGCTCGACCTTTGCATCGGGCATGTCCAGGGGGATTGATGCTTTTGCAATTTCTAAAATTTGAAGGGCTATTCCCATTTCATGCATGGCAGACCTTAAAACACTTACAAAAAAAATTTCAACAAAACTTTTGATTTAAATTCCCAGGGGTTCTTTTTTTCAAACTTAACAAAGAACCTCAGCGCACAGTTCACCAAGAACACCTAAATTCTCACATACATGAACACCGCTTTCTTTAAATGCATCAATCTTCGTTTGTGCAGCGCCGCCGCTGCCGCTGATAATCGCACCTGCGTGTCCCATGCGCCTGCCTGGAGGTGCTGTAATGCCGGCAATGAAGCCCACAACAGGTTTTGTCATGTTGTCATGGATAAATTCTGCGGCTGTTTCCTCGGCATTGCCGCCAATCTCGCCAACCATGACCACGCCCTTTGTTTCCGGGTCCTTTTCAAAGGCATCCAGACAATCAATGAAACTTGTACCAGTAACAGGGTCACCGCCGATTCCAATGCATGTGGTCTGGCCTATGCCCTGATTTGTAAGCTGATGAACAACCTCGTATGTAAGGGTTCCAGACCTGGAAACCACTCCAATCGGGCCGCCTGGCTTGTGAATCTTTCCAGGCATAATGCCTATTTTGCACTCGCCTGGTGTAATGATCCCCGGGCAGTTTGGCCCTATTAGCCTGCACTCAAAGTTTGCGAGATAATTTTTAACACGCATCATGTCAAGGAGGGGAACACCCTCGGTTATGGCAATAATAAGGCCTATACCTGCTTCGGCTGCTTCCACGATAGCATCTGCCGCAAAGGGCGGCGGCACGAATATCATGCTGCAATTTACGCCTGTCGCCTTTTTTGCTTCTTTTACAGTATTATAAACAGGGATGCCGTCTATGTCCTGCCCGCCCTTGGTGGGCGTAACTCCAGCAACAACGTTTGTGCCATAGGCTACGCACTGGCTGGTGTGGAAACGACCTTCCTTGCCGGTTATCCCCTGTACGAGTACTTTTGAATTTTTATCAGCAAATATGCTCAAGATTTTTTCCTTTTTCAGCCGACTATGGCTGCGACTTTTTCTGCTGCGTCCTTCAGGTCAGTGGCAGTAACAAGGTTAAGCCCGGATTCTGCTAAAATTTTCCGGCCTTCTTCCACATTGGTTCCTTCCATGCGGATAACCACTGGAACCTTTATACCCACCTTGCCGACAGCTTCTACAACGCCCTTTGCAAGGATATCGCACCTGAGTATTCCACCAAAAATATTTATCAGCACGCCCTTTACGTTCTTGTCCTTTAAAATAATTCTAAAACCGTTCTCCACCATTTCTGCATTTGCACCGCCCCCTACATCCAGGAAGTTTGCAGGTTCAGCACCAGCAAGCTTAATTATATCCATAGTCGCCATGGCCAGCCCTGCGCCGTTGACCATGTTGCCGATGTTGCCGTCAAGGGTAATGTAATTAAGATTGTGCGCAGATGCCTCAACCTCCAGGGGGTCTTCCTCGTCAATATCCCTGTAGGGTAAAATCCCCTGGTGACGAAACAGTGCATTGGGATCAAAGTTTACCTTCGCATCAAGTGCGATAACGTGATCATCGGTTGTTACTATAAGCGGGTTTATCTCAAGAAGCGTACAATCACATTTTACAAACAGTCCGTATACATTTTTGAGCAGCAGCACAAACTTATTAAGTGCGTTCCCAGACAGGTTCAGGCCAAAGGCAACCTCCCGGATATGGAAGGCCTGTAGCCCAAGAAGCGGGTTTACAAATACTTTTATAAGTTTTTCAGGGGTTTTTTCAGCGACCTCTTCAATGTCCATGCCCCCGGCCTCGCTGGCCATGATGACAATTTTTTCAGACTCCCTGTCGAGAACAATGCTCAGGTAAAGCTCCTTGGCAATGTCCAGCCCCTGCTCTACCAGCACCAGTTTTACCCGCTGTCCCTCCGGGCTGGTCTGGGCCGTCACAAGGTTCATGCCAAGGATGTCACCTGCAAAGGTCTTTACTTCTTCCAGGGACTGGGCAAGCTTAACTCCACCGCCCTTCCCCCGTCCGCCTGCATGGATCTGCGCCTTTACTACAACCGGAAAGCCCGCAAGATCATCTGCTATGGACACAGCCTTTTCCGCAGTGTCGGCAATTCCTCCCTGTGGAACAGGAATGGAGGATTGTCGGAACAATTCTTTTGCCTGGTATTCGTGTATTTTCATCCAAAATTCCAAATTAACTTTAAAATTTTTAACGGAGATTTGACTTAAATTATATTGATAATCCGATTATCAATTAAGCAAAACAACTCATCAATTTGTAAAACAAAAAAACGGGCAAACAATGTTTTTTACTTTGTGTATCAACATTCATTGTTTCCCCGTTTATATATTTTTCCGTTGCTGCTGCCCTGCCTCTTATAGAAAAGGACAGGGCAGCGCAAGGCTAATATGGTTCAATAAACTATCCGATAACGCAAAGTACTGCATTTTTGGGAACATTATCGCCAGATGTAAAATCTATTGCCTTAATAGTTCCGTCAACTGGTGCGGGAAGTGCGTTTTCCATTTTCATGGCTTCAAGAATAACCACTGTATCGCCCTTTTCAACTGTATCCCCAACATTTTTCGCATAACTTACAACCATGCCGGGCATAGGTGCAAGAAGCGGAGTTCCCTCAACACTTGCTGCTTCTTTTGCAGGTGCTGGTGCTGCCTTTGGAGCCGCTGCCTTTGGGGCAGGAGGCGGTGCTGCGGCTGGCTGTGCCTGGGGCATTGGTGCGACCATTCCACCAGCAGGTGCTGCTGGCATCTGGGCCACAAGCTGCTGAACGTAGTCAATAACAGGAGTTCCGCCTGCTTCTTCAACGCCAACCTCATAAAACTCGCCATCCACCTTCACCTTGAATGTTCTTGAGCCTTCGCCCAATTCACCGGCATCCTGGGTGGTATCTCTGATAAGACCTTTTTTGACCTTTGCAAGAAGTGCTTCTTCAGCCTTGGCTTCCTCCATTGATCTGGGCATAACTTCCTTTGGTGCCTCTTCCTTACCGTATTTCCAGCGCAGATATTTTTGTCCGGTCACCGGATAGAGTGCGTATACCAGGGTGTCGTCCAGGTCAACTGCCAGGCCCTTGATCTCTTCTGTTGCCTTGTCAAGTTCCGGCTCAAGCACCTGGGCCGGCCTGCATGTAATAGGCTCTTCGCCCCTGGCGTATCCCTTGAGTGCTTTTTTCTGTACTTCCGGGTTAATAGGAGTAGAAGTCTTTCCATAAAGGCCGTAGCACAGATCCTTTACCTGACCGGTAATCATTTTGTATTCGCCTTCTGTCTCATCAAAAAGCACATTGTTGACTGTCTGGGTTCCGACAATCTGGCTTGTTGGTGTAACCAGCGGTACTTGACCAAGGTCTTTTCTGACCTTGGGAAGAAGTCTGTAAACTTCGCCGATCCTGTCGAGTGCATCCATTTCCTTTAACTGGTTTACAAGGTTGGAAAGCATTCCACCCGGAGTCTGATGCAGAAGCACGTTAATATCGATGGTCGAAACCTTGGAATCATCCAGAAGATGTTTGTATTTCGGCATAACTTCGGTTTCGAGTTTTTCTGAAATCTCAGCCAGCTTGTTAATATCGAATCCAATGTCACGATTTGTTCCCAAAAGGGTCATTACGAGAGGCTCAATTGCTGGATGTGATGTTCTGTAAGCATATGGAGTCATGCATGTGTCGATAATATCAACGCCTGCCTCAATTGCCTTCAGGTGAGTCATGGAAGACATGCCGGAAGTAAAATGGCTGTGAAGATGAATCGGTGCTTTAACAGCCTTCTTGAGGGCTGTAATGAGATCAAATGCATCATAGGGAGCGATAAGACCAGCCATATCCTTAACGCATATGGAGTCTGCACCCATGTCTTCGAGTTCCTTGGCTTTCTTGATGTAGTAATCTATACCGTAAACATCGCCACCCATCCTCGGCTCTGTCATGGTGTAGCAGATGCAGCCCTGAAAATGCTTGCCGTTTTCCTTGATCTTGGGAACAACGGTCTCAAAGTTCCTGTAGTCGTTAAGGGCATCAAAGGTTCTGAAAACATCCATGCCGTTTGCTGCGGCCCTGTCAACAAAAGCCTTTGCAACATCGTCTGCATAGTTTCTGTAACCAACAAGGTTCTGTCCCCTGAGAAGCATGGAAAAAGGAGTTTTCTTAATATATCTTTTAAGAGTTCTCAGCCTTTCCCAGGGATCTTCGTTCAGGAAGCGATGCATGGTATCAAAGGTGGCCCCGCCCCAAACTTCCATTGCCCAGAAACCAACCTCATCCATCATCTCGGCAACTGGAATCATGTCTTCGGTTCTACCCCTGGTTGCAAAAAGGGACTGATGACCGTCACGCAGAGAAATATCCTCTATTTTTACAGGATTCGCAGCTTTGGGCCTGTCCTTGTCGTAATTCATTTTCGTGGTTTTTACAGCGTTGTGATCGCTCATCTTGAATGTCTCCTTAAATTATATAAATTTCTTAAGTCAGCTACAAACTGCCACGGGCAGACTTTTTATGTGTTTATTTTTTGCCCACAACAAAATATGAAAGAATTGTAAGCATTTACGCTCTCTTTCATACAAAAATTAACCTTAATCTACGCACCAGCCAATTAAACTTTTTGCAGCAGACCCTTCTTAATTATTTCTTTCACGCCTCACTGGTTTACTTTTTTTTCGGGACGAGGCAGTTACATACTTAAATGCCTGTTCAAATAAAAATCAGGGTCAACACCGGGTTTAGCCGCGGATTCCCCGCATCTGCATCAGGCTTCTCATTTGCATTTGCTCCATCCTGCCGGAAACTGCCCACTGGGATGACTGCTGTACATGAACAGTCGGGTGAGCCATAGCTGTGGCATAACGTGCCTGGGATGCTGCCTGGACTGCCATGGCACAGGCTGCCTCTTCTTCTGTCTGCAAATACGCCATTACTGCTGCAACTGCTGCGACTTTTTTCTTGTCTGTACTCATATCCAAAGTATGTCCTTAATTAACTTTTGATTTTTTTTAATTAATTATTTTCCATAATCGGAAAATCATCAATTACCTACACAGGCATGTTGCCGTGTTTTTTAGGCGGCAGTGTCTCACGCTTGGTTGCCATTATCTCCAGCGCATCCACAAGACGACTTCTTGTCTCGGATGGTGCTATCACTGCGTCAACATATCCACGGCTTGCTGCTACATAGGGATTGCAGAAAAGATCTTTGTACTCATCAATCTTTTCTCCACGCTTTTCAGCAGGATCAGCAGCATTGTTAATCTCTTTTCTGTGTATAATATTTGCGGCCCCTTCAGCTCCCATGACTGCAATCTCAGATGAAGGCCATGCAAAGGCCATGTCTGCGCCCAGATGCCGTGAGCACATGGCTATGTAGGCTCCACCGTAATCCTTGCGGGTGATGAGAAGAAGTTTTGGAACCGTAGCCTCTGCGTAGCACCAGAGAAGCTTGGCTCCATGCCGAATTATTCCGCCCCACTCCTGATCGCTGCCTGGCAAATAACCCGGAACATCGGCTATTGTAAGCATTGGAATATTAAAGGAATCGCAGAAGCGGATAAATCTTGTTGCCTTGTCAGATGCATCAATATCAAGGCATCCGGCCTGAACCATAGGCTGGTTGGCAATGATACCGATTGGCCTGCCATTAAGCCTTGCAAAGCAGACAATCATATTTTGTGCAAAATGTTCGTGAGGCTCAAAAAACTCGCCACTATCGACTATCGAGGTGATAACCGCCTTCATGTCGTAGGACTGGTTGGGGCTGTCTGGAATTATTGAATCAAGATCAAGCGCCAGCCTTGCAGGGTCATCCCCTGTGTCCTTATATGGCGGATCTTCCATATTATTTAAGGGAATGTAGGACAAAAGCTTTTTGATGTTGTCAATTGCACCTGCATCATCTTCACAGGCAAATTGCGCCACACCGCTTTTTTCATTGTGAGCCATTGCCCCGCCCAGGTCTTCAAAGGTTATCTCTTCGCCTGTAACAGACTTGATGACTTCCGGGCCTGTGATGAACATGTAGCTTGTTTTTTTGACCATAAAGATAAAATCGGTCATTGCAGGTGAGTATACGGCTCCCCCTGCGGTTGTTCCCATGATTGCAGAAATCTGAGGAATTACGCCGGAACAGCGGGAGTTGCGGAAAAAGATTTCACCATAACCGCACAGTGCATCAACACCTTCCTGGATTCTTGCCCCGCCTGAATCATTGATCCCGATCAAGGGAACCCCTGCGCTTTTGGCCATATCCATGACCTTGCATATTTTTTTTGCATGCATTTCGCCCAGACTTCCACCCCGGGAAGTAAAATCCTGAGAAAACGCAAATGCCGGCCTGCCGTTCACCAGGCCATGACCAGTTACAACGCCGTCCGAAGGAATTTCAAGTTCGTCCATGTTGAAATTTGTGGATCTGTGTGTAACAAACATGTCAATTTCTCTGAATGTGCCATCGTCAAACAGGAGATCGAGCCGTTCCCTGGCTGTAAGTTTGCCTTGTTTCTTGTGTTTTGCAACAGCCGCTTCGCCACCCATTCCGAGAATTTTTTCTTCTTTACTTTTTAATTCGTTTAACCTGTCTTCAACAATTCCCATCTCTCAAATCCTTTCTATAAATATCTTATACGCTTCCAAAGAAGCCCTTATGTCTTATCGAAATCCGGTCGAATATCTGGTGGTGTTTCCTGCAGTAAGTAATTTAAATTAACAACGTTTAATTATACTTAATTATCCCTAATTTAATTCATAGATCATTAGTAGGTAATGATCCAGCAATGTCTAACAAATACCATACTTCACTAATGTGCGACATACAGCCACAAGTTATAACTAGATATTGGCACTCTTGTCAAGTATAAAAAGAACTCTCTTCCAGAGGAACAAAGTTTGAATATTTTTCGTTAAACCATTACATGTAAAATTGGGATACATACAGGCTTGCGATCAAGTAATACTGTAAAAGTGGCGTGTTTACTATATTTTTTTAAAAATAATTAAAACAATTAAACCTGATAAAACAACTACACAAATGCCATTACTCCGGTTGTGTGCATTTTATAATTGTGGTCACGCTAAAGCTTTGCGCCAGTCAGGCAAAGGCAATCTTATCAAGCAGAAGAAGCAGTTCCTCAGCCGCAGCCGTGGGGGTGACTTTTCCCTCTCCCACAGTAACAAACAGCCTTGATAATTCTTTTTTCACCACTTCATTCTTTAAAAATTTATCCCGGATTCCATCTTCGACCAGGGCTTTCATCCAGTGAACAGCCTGTTCTTTTCTCATAGCGGCAATCTCGCCTGACTCTGTGAGCCGATCACGATGGATCATGACAGCTTTCCAGATTTCGCTGATGCCTGTGTCCTCCAATGAGCTACAGACCAAAACAGGCGGGGACCAATTTGGTGAAGCCGGGCTGAGCATGTGCATTGCAGTTTCATAGGTTCTTTTTGCACGCATGGCCCTGTCCAGGTTATCCCCGTCAGCCTTGTTGATTGCCAATGCATCGGCAAGCTCCAATACGCCACGCTTGATCCCCTGAAGCTCGTCCCCTGCCCCTGCCAGCATCAGCACCAGAAAAAAATCGACCATGGATGAAACTGTAATCTCATTTTGCCCAACTCCCACGGTTTCAACGATTACAACGTCAAACCCGGCAGCTTCGCAAATCAGCATGGTTTCCCTTGTTTTTCTGGAAACTCCACCAAGGGTTGCACCCGATGGAGAGGGCCGGATAAAGGCATCTCTCCGGGTCGAAAGCTTTTCCATCCTGGTTTTATCGGCCATTATACTGCCGCCGCTTCTTGAGCTGCTTGGGTCCACCGCAAGAACAGCGACTTTTTTATCATTATCAACCAGAAACATGCCAAGGGACTCTATGAATGTGCTTTTGCCGACTCCGGGTACGCCTGTAATCCCCAGCCGGACAGACTTCCCAGTGTAGGGAAGGAGTCCCTCCAGAACCTTTCCTGCAAGCTCATGGTGGGCGTGGTTGGAGCTTTCAATCAGGGTAATCGCCCTTGCAAGCACCCTTCGATCCGCCCTTAACACGCCTTCTACATAATATGCCGAGTCTGTTGTCATGTTTTCTTTTCCAGAATTTTCATAATCCTGTTTGCTGAATCTGTAATCGGCGTTCCAGGCCCGAAAACACCGTCCACTCCATGATCATAAAGAAACTGATAATCAGCCGGAGGAATAACACCTCCGACAATTATAACTATATCATCTGCGTTATTATTGTTCAACTCTTCGGCAAGCTCCGGCACCAGAACCTTATGTCCTGCGGCAAGGCTTGAAACCCCGACTATGTGAACGTCATTTTCCAAGGCCATAAAAGCTGCTTCCTGCGGTGTCTGAAACATCGGCCCAATATCCACATCAAATCCAAGGTCAGCATAGGCGGTTGCAATCACCTTGATCCCCCGATCGTGACCGTCCTGCCCCATCTTTGCAAGAAGAATGCGGGGCCTTCTTCCGTTTTGTTCCTCAAAAATTACTGTTCGCTTCTTGAGCGAGGCAATCAACTCATCATCCCCAAACTCTGCTGCATACACGCCGGAGATGCACTGGGTTGTGGCAACAAATCGACCGTAGACTTTTTCTATTGCCTCTGTCACCTCGCCAACCGTTGCCCGCTGCCTGATTGCATTTATGGACGCTTCAAGGAGGTTGCCATCTGATTCTGCGCACTTGGCAAGATCTGCCAGTGCCTTTTCCACGGCCTTGCTGTCACGGGTTTTTTTAATCTCCCGGAGCATTGCAACCTGCTCATCCCGCACCACCGAAGACACCTCTAAAACATTAAGTTCATCCTCTTTTTCCAGGCGGTATTTATTGACCCCGACAATCACATCCTTGCCCAGATCTATCCGGGCCTGCTTCCTTGCGGCAGATTCCTCGATCCGCATCTTGGGCATACCGGAAATTATCGCCTTTGCCATGCCACCAAGATCCTCAACCTCATGGATTATCTTGGTTGCCTCGTCAATTATGCCCTGGGTCAGCGACTCTATATAAAAAGAGCCGGCAAGGGGATCAACAACCTTGCAGACCTGCGATTCCTCCTGCATGACAAGCTGAGTATTTCTGGCGATCCGTGCGGAAAACTCCGTGGGCAGGCCAACTGCCTCGTCAAAGGAATTGGTGTGCAGGGACTGTGTCCCGCCAAGCACCGCTGCCATCCCTTCTATGGTGGTGCGGATAATATTATTGTACGGGTCCTGCTCGGTGAGGCTCCACCCGGATGTCTGGCAGTGGGTACGCAGCATCAATGAGCGAGGGTCCTTTGGGGAAAACTGGCTCATGAGCTTGTGCCACAGAAACCGTGCAGCCCGAAGCATGGCTATTTCCATAAAGAAATTCATTCCAACACCAAAGAAAAAAGAAAGCCTTGGCGCAAATGCATCTATATCAAGCCCTGCTTTCATGGCGGCACGCACATATTCAAGCCCGTCTGCCAGCGTAAAGGCTGCCTGCAAAACCGAGTCTGCCCCGGCTTCCATCATGTGGTAACCACTGATGCTCACTGTGTTGAAACGGGGCATGTTTTTTGAGCAGTAGCCGATAATGTCCGAGACTATCCGCATGGATGGGACTGGCGGATATATGTATGTGTTTCTTGTGAGGTATTCCTTTAGAATATCATTCTGGATTGTTCCGGTGAGCTGTTCCTGCTTAACGCCCTGTTCCTCGGCAGCCACGATAAAGCCCGCAAGAACCGGCAGGACTGCGCCGTTCATGGTCATGGAGACAGACATTTTATCCAGGGGTATCTGGTCAAAGAGGATTTTCATATCCTCCACAGAATCGACTGCAACGCCCGCTTTTCCTACATCCCCTGTTACCCTGGGGTGATCTGAGTCATACCCCCTGTGGGTGGCAAGGTCAAAGGCAACGGAAAGCCCCTTTTGACCGGCAGCAAGATTTTTTCTGTAAAATTCATTTGATTCCTTGGCGGTTGAAAACCCTGCGTACTGGCGTATTGTCCAGGGCCTGCCAGCATACATTGATGCCCGTGGCCCACGTAGAAAGGGTGCCATTCCAGGCAGCGTGTCGAGATTTTCCACGTTTTCAAGGTCAGCAGCGGTGTAGAGGGGTTTTACTTTAATTCCTTCGGGAGTATCCCAATCAAGTTCTTCAATGGGTCTTCCCCGCAGCTCCTTTGCTGCCAGCTCCCGCCAGTTGTCTATTTTTTCATGCTCGGACATATTTGCCCCCTGTTTGCGAATCAATAATTGGGAGAATCGGTAATCGGGTGAAAAATGATTAGCAGCAAATCCCAAAATGCTGCCCTGATGCTTCTCCGATCCTCTGTTTCACTGTCTTTGAGTTACTTTCTCATTCCAGGCCAGAGCCTCGGAACAAGAAATATCCTGTTACGGATATTTTCCACTCTTCCGAATAGTAATACAAAAATTTACAAAAATCCAGAACTTCTTTATATTTTTTTCAATTTTTTTTTATAATGATTCAAAAAATTTCCATAAAATCAAATTTGAGTTATTTTTCCACACATCCCGCATTAAACCTGATAGCAACATCGAAGTCAATGCTTAGGCATTAAATCAGGGATGATACGCCACGTCAATGAAGCCATTTTGATAGAGTTGGATTGGTCAGCTTCATAGCAGGATGTATCACCGTACCGCTCTATTCTTTTTGAAGAGCTTTGATTATTTTTTCAAAGTTAAAAAGATCAACTTCTTTTTGAATCATATCTGCAAGTATAGCATGTTTGTCACGAATCTGCATGGTGAGTGAACACATTTTAGTATAGTCTGAAAGTTCTACAGCCTCTTTCATTGCATTTATCCATTCTAAAGGGAGTTCCTGTATCCCCTCAAAAACATCATCATTGTCTTGTATTGCTGCTGATCCATTTTCCTGGGTTAAGTCCTCATAAACATATTCCAACCCAAGGTGTTGATGCATTTTTTCAAATACCTCTGACTCTTTAAAAGGTTTGCTCACAAAATCATCACACCCTGCCGAATGAATTCTTTCAACATCCTGGTCAAATGCAGAGGCTGAAACAGCAATAATGATCGAGTTCTGCCCCTTCGTCATTTGTTTGATTTCCCTGGTTGCCTCATAGCCGTCCATCACAGGCATACGGATATCCATCCAGATTAAATCGAAGGCAGGGCCTTCATCGTGCCCTTGTTTCCAGATATCAACAGCATCCTTACCGTTAGCAGCCTCTTCAGTTTCAAAGCCAACAGGGGTCAACAATTTATTGAGTATCTGTCGGTTACTCTCGATATCATCTACAATCAGTATTCTATATTTTCTAACACGGCCCGATGAACCCGGCCCAATCCCAATAACTCTTTGAGTAGCCTGCTGAAGCTGAGTATCAGCATTTTCTCGCAGATTTAGCTGAACATTAATTTTAAAAATAGACCCTTGACCTAATTTACTTTCAACAGTTATTTCTCCGTTCATTAACTGCGCTATTTTACGGCTTATTGGTAAACCTAAACCGGTTCCTTCATCAGAAACTATTCCAGATTTATCTTGTACAAAGGGATCAAAAATCTGGTCTATTTTAACGGACTCAATTCCAAATCCAGTGTCTTCAATCTCAAACCCGACGTTAACAATATCGGTTATTTCATTTGAAATATTATTACATTTCACCCGCATTGTAATACCACCATCATCGGTAAACTTCACGGCATTGTTTACCAAGTTTAACAACACCTGTCGTAATCTGGTTGCATCTGTCCGTACAAACTGTGGCACACCTGGTTCTTTTTCAACATGAAAATACAATCCTTTTTTTTCGGATCGTATTCTACAAATATCCCTTACATCATCTATCATGCGATATAAATCGAAATCAGATTTATTAAGTACAATCTGCCCGGATTCTATCTTGGACATATCCAGGACATCGTTTATCAAAGCCAATAGATGTTCACCGCTGCGACCGATGATTTGAAGATTGTCTTTCTCCTCTGTATTCAAATTCTGACTGCGGGCGATGATATTAGAAAAACCAAGAATTGCATTGAGGGGAGTCCGGAGTTCATGACTCATGTTTGCCAGGAATGCACTCTTGGCCATATTGGCACGTTCTGCCTCTTCTTTTGCACCATCTAGTTCCTCCATATTCTTTTCCAATTGATGGGTACGTTCTTCTACTTTTTGCTCAAGTTTTAAATTAAACCCTTTTAACCGGTTTCTTGCTGAAAGTAATTTTTGAATCATAAAATTGAATGCGCCTTCGAGTTCTTTCAATTCGTTGTGCCCCTTTGTTTCAACATCAATTTGAATCGGCTTTCCGTCTTGAGTTTCCAATTCATCCAAGTCAAGTTGGTGGGTTGCCGATGTGAGTTTTGCCAGGGGCTGGCTTAACATAAACCGGGCAATCCATAAAAAAATAACCCAAAGTCCTATCGTTTTAATAATTGAATTCCCAATGATGAAAAAAAATCCCAGTTGCACTTTTTGAATGACAACACTGAAACCTGAATAAATCGTCGCGTGTCCAACCTTATATTTGTTTCCTTTTTT
>JAOZSB010000074.1 GCA_029939895.1 Desulfobacterales bacterium | reverse complement strand
ATCTAATATATAAGGGACATAAAATGGAAACAAGTGAACGGGAAAAAAGAAGACATCTTCTTTATTATCTTAAAGTTATAAATATGGGGACAGATGAGGTAATTGGTTATCTTGTTGATATCACCTCCAAAGGGCTCATGATTATGGGTAATGATCAGGTTGCGGTTAATAAGCTCTATAACCTTAAAATTATTCTTGATACTGAACTTGCAGAAAAAGACGAAATAACTATTAAAGCAAATTGCCTGTGGTGTAGAAAAAGTGTGAATATGGAGTATTGGGATTCTGGTTTCAATCTTGTTGATTTTGATCGTAAAGATGTATCTGATATAGAAATGTTAATAAACCAGCTCGCTTTAAAAGATTGATTTTACGACAAATGTGCTGTTTACCATAGTTGCGGAAATCTATAACCCCCAAAAAAAACGGTGAAATATAATGCAAGAACAGGTTGCGGACCCTGAAAAGCTTAAAAATGTCAAAAATTTCATCGCCAAGATGCCTAGCTTATCGACCACTGTTACTAAAGTACTTCAAATCTGTAACGATCCAATGACCTCCCCAAATGACCTGAACAAAGTTATTTCCCTTGATCCTGTTCTTACGGGCAATGTTTTAAAGCTTATCAATTCTGCATACTATTCCATACCCAATCAGGTCACATCCCTGACAAGGGCGATCATAATGCTTGGGATTAATACTGTAAAAAATCTTGCTCTAAGTACTGCTGTCATGGGAACCATTGGTGATAAGATTTCAGATAACTTTTCCATAGATGATTTTTGGGCACACTCTATCAAGGTAGGCGTAACTGCAAAAGCTTTGGCAGCAGAGCTTCAAATTCCTGCACAGGCCAGGGAAGAATTCTTTGTGGCCGGCCTTCTTCATGATCTTGGAAAGGTTCCAATCACGGGTTGCTTTGGTGAAGAATATGTTAAAATACTCGAACTGCTGACCATATCACCAGGGCCAGTTGCACAGGCTGAAAAAGCTGTCCTTGGCTTGGATCATTGCGATGTTGGTAAGATGATTGCAGAAAAATGGAAACTGAGTCCAGGCGTAATCGAGACACTTTTTTTTCATCACGCACCTGAAAAGGCAGCAGAAGATAATCAATTCATGGTCAATCTTGTGGGACTTGCAAACCAGTATGCTCATTATCTTGAAAAGATGCAGGATGATGATATTTTTATCAATGTTGATGAATTTAAAAGACTGAGCAAAAAATCAGGCATTAGCGTGAAAGCACTTTCAGGGTTGAAGGACACTATTCTTGCAGAAATAGAAAATGCAAATGTTTTTCTGCAAGTATCACAATAGCCAGGGCTTAAGAAAAAAATCTTCAAGTATCGTAATAATTAACTGTGTTGCCAAAGGTATATAGGGAAAACTATGAAGCTTAAATTTTGGGGCGTTAGAGGTTCCACACCCTGCCCAGGGCCAAACACCGTGAAGTATGGTGGTAATACTTCTTGTATTGAAATTCGGCTCAAGGATACTGACAGGCTTATTGTCGTTGACGCTGGTTCTGGAATAAGGGATCTGGGTAATTATATGATGGGCCATGACCTCCCCAAGGGGCCCATGAGCGTAGATATTTTTCTGACACATACACACTGGGATCATATTATGGGTTATCCTTTTTTTACGCCTATATATATTCCCGGAACACAGATCAGGGTTCACGGCCCTGTTTCCTTTGAAAAAGATACCCTCCAGGAGATAGTGGGCGGGCAGCTTACATACAGGTATTTCCCGGTCCGCCAGACAGAGCTTGCCTCGAAAAGAGAATACATTTCATTTCAGGAGGGCCGGTTCGATTTTGGTGACGGCCTTATTGTAAAAACCAAGTATCTTAACCATCCCGTCCTGACCCTGGGTTACAGATTTGAATACAATGGCAAAGCTATTGTTACTGCATATGATACCGAGCCTTACAGAAATCTTTTTTGTACTGACCCTGAGGACCCCTCCTATGATGAGTTAATGGCCAGTGAGGGTGATGCAATCGCTCTTGAACAGAATCAGATGCTTGATGACTTCTGCCGGGGTGCTGATTTGATTGTTTACGATGCCCAGTATATAGAAGAGGAAATGTCAGCCAAGCTTGGCTGGGGGCATTCAACAGTAGAATATGCCATAGATGTATGCAAGCGACTCGAAGTTCCAAAAATGGCATTATTTCACCATGAACCTATCCGAACCGATGCGCAGATTGACGAGCTTGCTGAAACTTTCTGCACTCCAGATAAAACTGGAGGTGCTGATGTATTTTTCGCACGAGAGGGAGTGGAGATAGAAATATAACGAGTTAAAAAAGTCTGCCGGGGATTTTAAAATAAAACCTGCTGTGGGCTTTGATCCTGTTGTAATCAATGGATCAGGGGTGACATAAAACAATATCAACAGTCAAAGTTATTTGTATTTTATCATTTCAATAAGTTAGTCCTGCTGTTTTGATATTTCAAGAAAAAGATCATTCATATGATCAAGCCGCTTTACAAGCTTTTCTAATATCTTGTCTTTAATTTTTTCTCGAATTTGGGGGTTGAGCTGCTCAAACAGATCGTCATCCACTTTAATGGCGATAGAGGTGCTTTGTGCTACGACACTGGTTGTCCTGGGAGCACCAGTCAGAAAGGAAACTTCACCAAAAAACTCCCCTGGTTCAAGTTCAGCTATAGGTTCCTGGTATTCTCCCTTTACAATAACAACTTTGCCTGAGATGAGTATATAAAATGATTTGTCGTGTTTCCCTTCGGTTATCAAGTATTCCCCGACACTGTATGCATTGAAGTTTGAATGGAATTTTGGGATCAGCTTTTTTTCCCACGTATTAAAATCTTCAAAAAAAGATAGTCGGTCGAGGATTTCGCTGACTTTATCTCTATCCAGATTTTCAATTTTTCTCATGATTACCGCCTGATTAAATTTTATCTTTTTTTCTGTACGCAAGTCCCTTGAAAAGGGCTACAGGTTCATGGGATTCATCATAAACTCTTACTGTATAATTTGACAGTTTGTGGTTTTTCGATTCTTCTTCAGCAATTGCAGTAAGGGTCCCAGATTTAACCGCTTTAATATATGATATGCTTATGTTGATTGCCATTGCTGCGGTTCCGTATGAGTTGGCAGCAGCAGCAAATGCAAGGTCAGCCAGGGTGAATACAGCACCACCGTGGGCAACTCCAAGGCCGTTCATGTGCTTTTCATCAAGGGTCATTTCTGCCTTTGCCGTTCCCTGTGAAGCTTCGATGAGGGTTATACCTGCCGATTGGGCAAATTTATCTTTTTGAATAAAATTTTTAATATCAAACAAACTATAAGTCCTCAATGTTTTTTTGCCTGGAAATTGAGCAGGCCTGTGAATGTTTTTTTTTAAATTTAGACTATTGGCCAAGTTTGATCATAAAAAAAATGAGTTTTTTAAAAAAACCGCCAGTTTAAATAATATCTCAAAATAATATATTTAAGTTGTTAAAAAATCAAGCAAAAATAATTGAAAAAATATTCAATATTAAAAAAAAAGGTGATGTTTAACATCATTATCAGGAATTTTTAGTTTTTAGCAGAGCCTTATCTGGGTGGAAAATTAGCATGGGACAAGAATTTGGTGGAGTAACATTTACAATTATAGTATGTATTATGAATAAAAAAAGATGATAAAAAAAATAATGGAAATTTGTAATGAATATAACCGATACACAGTTTAAGACATTCCGGGATCTGGTTTACAATGAATGCGGGATTAACCTCCACGATGGTAAGAAACGGCTTTTAAGCGCACGGCTTGCCAGAAGGATGAGGCGAACTGCTATTGATTCTGTTGATACCTATCTTGATCTCATTTCCGTGGACAAGGAAGAACTTGTTGACTTTATAGATGCAATTTCAACCAACCACACCTTCTTTTTTAGAGAGAATGGTAATTTTAAATACCTGACAAAGTCTGACAAAAACATTTGGTGTGCGGCAAGCTCAAGCGGTGAAGAACCCTATTCAATTGCCATCTACATGATGGAAAGATTTGGTGTAGCCCCAAGGATACTGGCAACTGATATATCCACGGCAATGCTTGCGGCAGGAGCAAATGGAATTTATAAAAATGACAGGGTGGACAAGCTTGATATGGCACTGCTTAAAAAATATTTTCAAAAGGGCAAAGGCAAACATGATGGATCTGTCCGGGTGAAAAAAAATATCCGGGAGTCTGTAAGCTTTGATCGTTTCAACCTTTTGACAGACAATGCCGATAGTGAATATTATGATATTATATTTTGCAGGAATGTTATGATATATTTTGATATTCCTGTTAAGGAGAGGGTCGTGTCGATGCTGTATCGACCACTCAAACCAGGCGGTTATCTTGTGATTGGCGGTGCTGAGGGCCTTTCCGGTGTCAATCACAGTTATAAGTATATATCTCCCAGCGTATATCAGAAGGTGTAATAATTGAAAGGTATCTTGCTTGCAGGCGGTGAAGGTTCCAGGCTGTATCCTCTAACCAGGATTATGGGTAAACACCTTTTGCCTGTTTATGATAAGCCAATGTTCAATTACTCTCTTTGCCTCCTGATGCTTGCCGGGATCAGGGAGATACTGATTATTTCAACACCCAGAGACCTGCCGCGTTTCAAATTTTTACTTCGTGACGGCTCCCACCTTGGGCTTTCGATAACATATGCCTTACAACCAGAAAGGGGCGGGATTGCAGAGGCCTTTATTATCGGCGAGTCTTTTATTGATTACAGACCAGTATGTTTAGTGCTTGCTGATACGATTTTAGCAGGCTTTAAACTGGCAGAGGTTTTTAATAAGATTTCAGTTTTCAGCAGGGGAGGGATGGTTTTTGGCTGCCATGTCAATGATCCTGGTAATTATGGTGTAATAGAGATCGACAAAAGGAATATGATTATCAGTATTGAGGAAAAACCCACAAAGCCAAGGTCAAATTACGCCCTGCCCGGGCTTTTTGTTTTTGATGGAAAGGTGTTTGACTATGCCTCAAGTTTAAAGCCTTCCTCCAGGGGCGAGCTTGAAATAACAGATTTGTGCAAGATGTATCTGGGTATTGGAGAGCTTTCAATTGATCTTCTGGGGCGTGGATACTCATGGCTTGAGACTGGAACACCTGACCAGATAATCGAGTCTGCAAAAGTGATTAAAACCATGGAGCAGCAAAATAATTTAAAACATTTTTGTGTTGAGGAAACCGCCTACAGGCTTGGATTGATAGACCTCGGACAGCTTAATAAAATTGCCAGGGCAATGAAACCATCCTCATACAGTACATATTTGCTTGAAATTGTAGAGGAAGATTCTTCCGCAATCAAAAAAAAGACTTTATAATTGACATTTAACTTGATTTTAAGCTGTCGCATGGGTACTGTCCATACAATTATTTCATCTTATTTTAGTTTTATTAAACAATTTTTGTAATTAGTATCGTTTTTGGGCTTTTTTATAAAACAAAGACTTTAAATGTGTCATACTTCTTATGCTTTTAAATGCAATGCAAAAAATAGAACTAAGTTACCTTGAACAGCAAAAACTTTTTCCAAAAAAAGTTTTTGCCCTGTCATGCTTTGTTCTTTTTTTTGTTCTAATTTCACAGGTAAATGCCTCAGACAATATAACAGCAAAGGTTGATGTTAACTCTGATATTTTAAAACCTGGTGCACAAACTGCATTAAAAGAAATTCCCAGGCGTGATATTTTTCAAGATACTTTTGAATTCATGCTCCCGAAACCCACCCGAATATCAAAGAAAAAACGCCTGAAACTTGTTGCAACATATTATAATATCCACAAGGCAATAAGCATTGACCGGGACGGGCTTGAAGACGCATACCCGCTTTTGAC
This sequence comes from Desulfobacterales bacterium, assembly GCA_029939895.1. Taxonomy (GTDB): domain Bacteria; phylum Desulfobacterota; class Desulfobacteria; order Desulfobacterales; family JAOZSB01; genus JAOZSB01. The sequence goes on along the minus strand of JAOZSB010000074.1, from coordinate 9,291 downwards.
GATGGATGGAAAATCGCTGGGACCGTTTTTAACGCTGGAGGACTGGTGTCGTGGTGCCTGTGAGGGAACCCTTGTTGTTTTTGGGTATGGCGGTAAAGCGACTGTTTATAATTACGCAGGAACTTCCAGATATTCACAGGTTAACTGTACCAGCATGTTTCCCGGGCTTTCATCAAACATTCGAAAAAAAATCGGGAAAGCCAGATTCATAAAAGCAAGGGGTACTTTTGGTGATGGCTCAAGGGGGATGATGCTTACTCCCATGCGATCAATCGCCGTTGACACCCGTTTTATACCGATAGGTACTTTGCTGTATGTGCCAGTCGCCAGGGGGGTTAAGATCAGTTATAATAAAGATGATCTTCGTTTTCATGATGGTTATTTTTATGCTGCTGATACCGGGAGTGCAATCAAGGGTAATGTGATTGATGTTTTTCTTGGTCATGATTTAGAATCGTGGTTTGCAAAGTTTGTAGGAAAAAGGCTTTCCAGGAAGTTTGATGCATTTGTCATAGAAGATAAAAAAATTGCAGGAACCTTGAAGTTAATTCACAGGGGAAAGCATGAAAAGCAGAGTCTGAAAAAAATAATCCGAAAAAAAATTAGTCTGAAAAAAAGAACTCGAAAAAAAATCAGCCAGGAATAATCCAATACATTGCTTTGATTATTTCGTTGATATGGAAATATATGTTGAATAGCTCCAGGTTTTTTTGGGGTGGGTTGGATTATAGTTGATGGTTAATTATATAATGGGAAAGCTTATAATTTGAAAGATATAAAAGTTTTGTTTTTGTGTACTGGGAATTCTTGTCGCAGTCAGATGGCTGAGGGTTTTGCAAAGGTGCTTGAGGAAGGTGATATTGATGCTTATTCTGCCGGCATTGAGAGTCACGGATTAAATACTGATGCTGTACGGGTGATGATGGAGGTCGGTGTAGATATTTCCGGGCATGAAAGTAAGTTGATTGGAGATTTACCTGGGGCGATCGAGTTTGATTATGTGATCACGGTCTGTGGTCATGCAGATGAAAGCTGCCCTGTTTTTCCTGCAAAAACTTCAGTTATCCATAGGGGCTTTGATGATCCTCCAAAACTGGCTGCAAATTCGGAAACTGATGAGGAACGGCTGTCCCATTTCAGGAGGGTCCGGGACGAGATCAAGGCTTATGTTATGACATTGCCGATGATTTTAAAATGAGCTTTTTGCTTATTTCATAACCAGGCCTTCGGTATAAACTAAGCATTGGCTTTGATGATAATTTGAACTTTATTAGGACAAATTATGAGTTTTTTTTGGTTAGTTATTCGTGAAATGGCCTTTCTTTAATTATTATGCAGGAATTTAAAAAGTATTTTTGACAAATAAGTATAAATATTATAAGGTTATCATATTCATAACTATTTTTGTTTAACCATATGTCTTTAATTGTAGAATTTTGTGTTTAAATTGTCTTTAATTACAGCAGGTTGATACTTAAGGATCGAATTGTTTCAGCAAATTGCAAGGTCAAGTTTTAATATAGAAATGGAGTGTTCTCACGCTTTTTTTTGTATTTACCAGAAGAAAAGGATGATTAAATGAAAAAAATTAAACAAAAGCTGTTTATGGTGTTAGTGCTATTGATTGCTGTGCTTTTTTTTGCATCAGCTGGAAATGCTGCAAAGCCGGACATCATCGTCAAGATAAGCAATATTGAGAAAGCACTCGTAACAATTGAAGAGTTATATCCGAGCGATCCTGGAAACCCAATGCAGTCTCCAACCTTTATGATCCGGGCAATGTTGCAGGGAACGGATTGGCTGGACCCGAACAGGGCCGTGACAATTGGTATCTACTTTGATGAAATGGGCAATCCCCTTGGTGACATTCTTGTGCCTTTTGTAAAGGCGAACGATGGGTTTAAAAATGCCTTTAATGCGATTGTCGGAACAAACTATTACATGATTCCATATCCTGTTGGCCAAAAATTTGATGTTGAGAGAGACGCTGAAAAAATTCTTGATAAGGCTTCCAGGGTAAAATCAGACAATATTATTTCTGCATCAATCATGATCAAGGGTATCCTGGAAAAAAACAGATCAAAGGTGGATGAGATGCTGGCTGTAATTAAATCTGCACCACAGTTACAGCACGAACTTGATCCATCGGCTCCATCCAGGGAAGACCTGGATTTAGTATTGAATAATCTCGTTAAAACCTTTGAGTCAGTTGATGTTTTCGGCATAGGAGTTGATTTTTCTGCACTCAACCTGTCAGTAGAATTAAGCGTTGATTCAGCAAAGGGTACGGAACTTGAAAAGCTTTACAGCTCTGCTAAAAAATTATCACTGCTTAGTGAATATAAACCAAAGGGCCAGATTAATTTCAGGGTACTTCCCTATGATGTGCAGGGATTTATGAACCTGCTCGATAATACATTCGGCCCGATTTATAAGCAGATGGGGCTTGATTTTAAAAAAATAGCCGAGCTTGTGGGCAAAATGAACGGAGAGACCGCAGGCAGCTTCAGCATGAAAAATAACAGGTTGGAAATCGAGTCAATATCAGTTCTTCAAGATCCTGATACTGCACAGGAATTTATTGAAAAACACTATCTGCCCTGGTTCCGGGATTACAGTATGAAAATGGCAGAGGGTATGAAAAAACAGACCAATGTTGAGCTAAGAAATTTTTACGAAGAAACAAAAACAAGCCGTGTAAAGGGTCAAAAGGTGTTTGGTGTCATATCGAGAACCCCGAATATGCAGGCGATTCCAGAAGATGGTGATCTCACTAAAGTACCTATGATTGAGTCCAGGATGCGCATCACCACCTTTGGTAAGTATTTGATAGTAGCTCCAAATGATAGAAGAATAACCATACTTATCAATAAGGTCAAAACCCTTAAAGAGGCAGAAGTAGCAGTACCGTGGATTGAGGGTGACATGGACTATTCTGCATATATTAACGCAGTGGTTGCACAGTCAGCCTCCCTGGATATTCCTCAAATGCCTCCAACCCAGAGGCTCAAATTCAAGGGGACCATGGCCGGTGGTAAGACCAGTTTTAAAATGACCATGGATATTCAGGATATCAAGTCCATTGCTGAACACGCCAACCAGTTAAAAACAGCAAAGGCTCAGGGTATATCAGATCTTGATAATTTGCCTGACATTGATGAACTGCCTATAATAGAAAGTGAGATGGGAGAAGTAGAACCTGAGGGTAAGGGCGAAGGAGAAGGGGATTCACCGGGCATAATAAAGGGGCCTCTGACCGAGAATGACGCTGAGTATTGGACCCGCAGGGCTGCTGCAAGCTCAATGTACGGCAATGACAAGGCTGCTGTTAAATATTATGACAAGGCACTGGCACTGGAGCCGGAAAACCCGGACATCTATTATCTGCTGGCGATTGCATGCACTGGCACAGGTGACTATACAAGGGCATTAAAAAACATTAATACTGCCATAATCAAGTCACCAGACAATGGAAATTACTACTATGCAAGGGGCAGGGCACTGTTTCTGGCTGGCGAAAGGGATAGGGCCACAGAAGACTTCATAGCCGCTGCAAAACTTGGCAGCCAGGATGCACAGGACTACCTGACTGAAACCCTGAGTATAGACTGGGAATAGATCTCAATATAAGTAATAAAAAAAATATAAAAGGCCTGGATGTGAATTGCATCCAGGCCTTTTACTTCTTAAACTATATTCAAAAAATAATTTACGGAAGTAAAATACCAGTGGCCTTAAAAAGTTCTTCAATATCAGTATGCTTTTCATAATGTTCAGCCAGCAGGTCGTAGTTACTGTCCTTTAGTTCCCAGTAATCAGTGCGGATAATTTCAGGATCAAGGGTTTCTCCTTTAAATGCTGCTGTCTGTTCAAGGAATGATTTTCTGAACTCTCCAGAATCAAACAGGCCGTGGAGATAGGTGCCAAAAATTTTCCCATTTTTTGAGATTGCACCGTCCTGGTTTGAGGCGAGGGCGGCAAAGCTTTTATCATTGGTTTGCGTTCTGCCCATATGTATTTCATAACCCCTGACCAATGCCCCGAATAGCTCTTCTTTACCATAAACCTCACGGACAATTTTAGTATCTTCAATTGTCGTTTCAACATTGAGGAGACCAATACCCTGGGCAAAGGCTTGCGCACCTTCAATTTTATCAGGATCAGATATGCTGTTCCCCAGTATCTGAAAGCCTCCGCAAATCCCAACGATAAAGCCCCTGGCAGAATCTGCATAGTCTCTGATTCTTTTTGACCAGCCCACATTGTTTAGCATGAGCATGTCGCCAACAGCACTCTTTGCACCAGGAATTATAACTGCATCATAGGGAGTAAGGTCTTCGGGCTTATCAAGCCACTCAACTAAAACATCCGGCTCTGCTTCAAGTGCTTCAATGTCAGTAAAATTCGACACACTTGAAAGCCTTATGGAAGCAATTTTTATTTTAACCTGGGATTTATGAATTTTTTTTCTAATATCAAGGGCAACGCTGTCTTCGGGGTCTATGTGGATGTGGGAATAATGGGGAATGAGTCCAAACACGGGCTTTTGGGTTCGCTTTTCAATAAAGTCGATTCCGCTTTTAAAAAGTGATGCATCCCCCCGGAATTTGTTTATTATGAAACCCTTGACAAGGTCATGCTCCTTTTTGCTTAAAAGCTCCATAGTACCGATTATCTGAGCAAAAACACCGCCCCTGTCAATGTCTGCAACAAGAACTACTGGTGCATCCGCCATTATTGCCATTTCAAAATTTACTATGTCGTGTTCCCTGAGGTTTACTTCACAGCATGAGCCTGCTCCCTCAAGGATAAGGGCACTGTATCGACTTTCAAGGATTTTATAGCTTTCAACAACCTTTTCTTTTATCATGGGCTTTGTGTCATAGTACTCCTTTGCTGTCATGTTTTTCAGTGCCTTGCCCTGAACCACAATTTGAGAGCCGGTTTCAGAGTTTGGTTTAAGGAGTACAGGGTTCATATGGATAGAAGGGGCAATGCCGCAGGCTTGAGCCTGCACTGTCTGTGCGCGGCCAATCTCACCGCCTTCAATCGTAACATAGGAGTTGTTTGACATGTTCTGGGCCTTGAAGGGTGCAACACTTATGTTTCTGTTTTTAAGTATTCTGCAAAAGGCCGTGGCAGTAATACTTTTGCCTACATCTGACCCGGTTCCCAGGAACATTATTTTTGATGTCATTGCTGTTAACCTTTGTATGAAAGTAAAGACTGAGGTGTTGCAATTCTTTCATATTTCGTTGTGGGCAGAAAAATTGCACATAAATAGTCTGCCCGTGGCAGTTTGTGATATTGTTATAGTACCAGCATGACAAGGTATCTTGCCCAGAGAAAAGTACCTGCTCCAAGAAACCCTGCGCAATAGACAACTGCTATTGCCTTTGCTATATCGGTCTTTTTAACTGGTCTTCCTGTTTCGTTAATATAGTCTTTTTCTATCAGCTTGCTGCCGTAATAGCCAGGGCCGCCGAGTTTAACATCAAGTACCGCTGCCATAGCTGCTTCCGGGTGGCCGGCATTGGGGGAAGTGTGTTTCAGCCTTTGGGAGAATGCTTTTTTCCATGCGGTTTTTCCTTTTCCTGCCTGGCTTGAATTTGCAGCCATGATAAGCAGAAGAGAAATCCGTGCTGGCAGCCAGTTCATGAGATCGTCAAATTTTGCAGGGAAATAACCAAACTTTATGTACTTGCTGTTTTTGTAACCCACGGAGGAATCAAGTGTGTTTGCGGCTTTGTAAAGTAACGCAAGGGGCGCTCCGCCAATAAAAGCAAAAAAAAGCGGTGCAACAAATCCATCGGAAAAATTCTCCGCCACTGTCTCAACACAGGCCCTTGCTGTGGCTTCCTCATCAAGATCATGGGTCTGTCTGCCGACAATATAGCTTAGTTTTATCCTTGCACCCTGGATGTCATCGGCCTCCAGCCTGTCGAGAACCCGCAATGCATGATCCTTTAAATCTTTCAGGGAAAGGCAGGAATAAATAATGAAAATATTGAAAATGAAGTAAAGCGGCCAGATGTCTTTTAATAAATAATTTAATGCAATTACAGGAGCAACAGTAAACATCAGCGTTAATACAAGAAGAAGTAAACCACCCAGGTGATTGTTTAACTTTTTTTTGAAAAGAAATTCTTCAACAGGAGCAATTATCATGTTTCCGATAATTCGAATCGGGTGGAGCCTGTATTCAGGGTCGCCAAAAACAAAATCAATGGCAACAGCAATCGGAACAATTATCAGGATTGAATCAGTAATATCCATTGCAGCCTAAAACTCCACGCCAGGCTGAGCTTCGACACCCTGTTTATAGGGGTGCTTGATTTCTGCCATTTCAGTAACCATGTCGCCAGCCTCTATCAGGTCCTTTGATGCATCCCTGCCGGTCAGCACAACATGAAGTTCATCGGGTCGGGACTTGAGGGTTTTAATTACTTCCTGTTCATCCAGAAACCCATAATTCATGGCGTAGGTTATTTCATCAAGTATAATAAGCCTGTATTCATTACTTTGAATCTTTTGTTTAGAAAATTCCCATGCTTCCTGTGCTGCTTTTTTATCTTCCTCAATGTTTTCTGATTTCCATGTAAAGCCCTTGCCCATGACATGAAATTCAAGATTATCCTCAAAACATTTTGCAGTTTCAAGTTCACCATATTTCCATGAACCCTTGATAAACTGTATTACACAGACCTTAAAGCCGTGGCCCAAAGCACGGAACATCAGCCCAAGGGCTGCGGTTGTTTTGCCCTTGCCTTTTCCAGTATTTATTATGATAAGTCCTTTTGTTGCCATTGGCGTATTGTCCTTGTTTAAAAAAAAACTATAAATTACAATTAATGCAAAAAAATTCAAGTAACACAACCCCGTCAGCTTATCAACTGCAAATTGACAGATATGGTTCGGGGTTGAGTAACTTTATTTTTCATTCATTAAGCTTTTTTGCTTCTGATCTGCACAGGGGGCAGTTTGTATTTTCACACTTTGTGCAAATGCATGTTGAAATTTCTATTATCGCAACTGCCGCAATAATCCAGAATGCCGCCAATAGTGATGGTGTCTTGATTAACCAGTATTGAGGGTAAAGGAAAATAACTGTCAGGGGTATTATAAGGCCAGTGTAGTCGATTGTTGTGTAGCTGGCGGTTTTGCGTTTGGGCAATAACCGTGTTGCCAGTCCTGGAAGCACATGGCTGCATTTGCCGTCCCTGCACGGGCATTTGGCGCAGTAGGAAAAGAGTAACAAAACCATGCCAGCTCCAACAACCAGTGCATATGCCCATGCAAAACCTGATGAAAACCGGTAAATGCCAAAAAAAACAATACCAATTGAGGCACAGATAAGAAAAAGACTTGTTACTCCATGAAACCTGTTCAAGATTAAAAACTCCTGTTTAAAAAGTTAATTTCAGTTGTAACTGGGCATTGATGCAAAAATATTATTTTCCATAATCACAATCAGCCTGACTGCCTTGCCGATATTATGCTGATAAATGCTTTCTGGTCAAATATTAAAATTGTAAAGGCTCAAATTTAAAAATGAAATAATAATTCCAGGTGTTGACAAGGCCTACTTAAGAGGGTAAAAGAAAAACCAAGTCGGGAAGTGGCTCAGCCTGGTAGAGCACAGCGTTCGGGACGCTGGGGTCGCTGGTTCAAATCCAGTCTTCCCGACCACCTTCTTTTTTTCCCAGCCAGATTATAGAAATACTGACGGTACTTTAAAACATGCAACCGTAACATCATCCTGGCGTTCGTTTCCGCCTCTGTACGCATTAAATGCATCCATGAGAGCTTCCTGCTGTTCCTCCAGGGGCATTGAATAGATTTGTGATAACAGAGCTTTAAATCTTTTTTTGCCAAAGGAAAAACCTTTTTTGCCGCCCAGCTGGTCTGTAAAGCCGTCGGTTGACAGGTAGAACATTGTATCTGGCTTAAAGGGGACTTTTTTGTTGGTGAATATAAAATCAGTGTCAGAGTCAATATATCCGATGCTTTGCTTATCTCCCCTGACCATTTCAACAACACCATCGTTAACATGAAAAAGCCCAAGACGTGCGCCGGAATATATAATTGTGCCGCCTGAATTCGGGATAAAGCATATACCGGCATCCAGGCCGTCATTGGAGAGCGGGTTTTCCTTATCCTGTTTTAGTGTACGCTTTATCATGAAGTTGAGCTGCTTAAGTATGGATGCCGGGTCATTAGGCTCGGAGCATAAATCATCGTTGACAATCCTGTTGAGGCAAGACACAGCAAGCATTGTCATGAAGGCCCCAGGCACGCCGTGTCCAGTACAATCAAGTACTGCATATACAATACCATCGCCTATCTTTTCATAAAACGTAATATCGCCGCCTACGATGTCCTTTGGCATCCAGAGAAGGGTGCTGTTGGGGATGCTTGCTTTTACTTCATTTTTATCAGGCAGCAGGGAGCGTTGAATCAATCTGGAGTAGTTGATGCTGTCGATTACCTTTTTATTTGCCAGCTCCTTTTCGATGAGAGTAAGGTTTAGATCAGAAGTTCTTTCTTTTACTTCCTGTTCTATTTTTGTACTGTATTCTTTTAAAGATTTGTAGGAAGTCATGAATCTTTTTTTAAGCTCAATTGAAACAAAGCTGATGGCAATACCAAAACTAAAAATAATAAAAGCTCTTGCAAAGTGAATGATTCCTAATTCAAGAATAGGGGCAGAGGACCCTGGATGCTTATCAATGAGCCACACTGCAACTGCTAAATATTCGAAACTTGCAACAGCCCCGGTAAACAGGCACTGCTTATAGTCCAGCCGTAATGCAGAAAGACCAATAAAGATAAAGTAGGCAAGACACATCGGCATAAACAAAGCATTTATTTGCTCGGTTCGTGAAAAAAGAATAATAACCAGCGTGGGCATGCTGGTTTCGACAAAAGCGTTTACATACCTGGGCAGGGGAAGAAACATTTCATGGTTTTTGAGTAAATGGGAAAATGCAACCCTTGCCCCAATTTCATAGACCATGAAAATAAACAATAATCCGAGTAGCAATTTGTAAAATCCTGGATGCCTGGTTCGCATAAAAGCAGCAGGGTCTACATTAGAAATAATAAGAAACCATATGAATGCCAGCATGAAAAAGCCAGCAAGAATTGTCACCCGAAGTACTTCGCTTTTAAGAACCTCCTTTGCAAAGCTTTTCTCAAAGGGCGACATCTTATTGCTTTGGTCTTCTAATTTTTTATGTAAGAATACTTTAAAAAACATTTTTAGTATTTATGCCTTTCTATCTAAAACAA
>JAOZSB010000393.1 GCA_029939895.1 Desulfobacterales bacterium | reverse complement strand
ATTTACTATCTCTTTTTTATAAATCAGCTGGAATTCAGTTTTACTTAACAGGAGGAACTTTATTATGATAACTTTCAGGCACATCAAACTAATTACTTTTATTTTCCTGTTTGCAATGTTCTTCCTCCTGGGAGTGGAGAACGGTCTGATCTGGGCCGATGAACCCCTGGTAATCAAGATGAGACCTTACAGAGAAAAAAATATTGATTTTACCAAAGAATATAAGTATCAGTTGCTTGAATTGATTTTAAGCAAAACAGAAGCTACAGACGGCCCTTTTCGAATAGAAGTATTAGAAAAAGAGATAATTCAGCAAAGCAGGGTTCTCGACTTGATCGACAGGGGAGTAATAACTTTAATTGCGACGATGACATCGGTTGAGCGAGAACAAAAATTTTTACCCGTACGAATTCCAATCTTTAAGAACTTGTTTGGCCATAGGATTTTTATTATCAAAGAGAAAGACAAGGAGAAATTTGCCCGGATTCAAACAAAAGAAGAACTTCAGAAACTATGGGCCGGCCTTGGTCATGACTGGCCGGACATTAAAATCCTGAAAGCAAACGGCTTCAATGTCGTTGGAGGCTCGAGCTACCGGGGCTTGTTCCCCATGCTGGAAGAGGGCCGATTTGATTACTTCCCACGGGGAATACAGGAACCATGGAGAGAAGTAAAAGAAGAAAAGGCTCGAAACTTAATCGTAGAGCCAACACTGCTGATCCACTACCATGCTCCTGTTTATTATTATGTTTCCAGACAAAATAAAAAGCTCCATGAAAGGCTTGAGCGTGGTTTTAAAATTGCAATTTCTGACAAGTCTTTTGAAAACTTTTTTAATACTCACTGGTATATTCAAGACAATTTAAAGCTGGCTCAAATCCAAAAGCGAAAGGTATTCAGGCTGAAAAACCCTCTGCTGACATCTGAAACTCCCATAAATATTAAGGAGTTTTGGTTTTCACCATCGAACTAATGGCCCGTGGTGTCAGTATTTAAACCCCAGTAATCGAAAACTATTAATTTGGAATAAACCATGGTACCATTAAAAAATTCTATCGCAACCCGACTGTTGAAAATAGTATTCTCGGTATACCTGTGTGTAACGATTTCTGTCACATTGATTCACATGGTTGTTGAGTACGAGCATACTCGCAGGCAGGTTATAATAGAACTTCAGCACATCGAGTCAATATTCCATCCTGCATTGAGTCGTGCTTTGTGGGAGATGAATATCAAGCAGGTACGTTCGGCCCTGCTGGGGCTTGAGCAGCTCCAGTCTGTGATAGGGTTCCAGGTATACGACAACAAGGGCAATACCATTGCCATGGCTGGAAGGGTTATTATGCCGGACGGCAAAGGTATCCTTGTGGAGAAAAATGGCACAATAATTTCTGAGAAAGACCCGATAGGCCTATTTTGGCATGAATTCACCGTTTCCTATTTACGTGTTGATCAAAAATTTGATGTTGGAAAGGTTCGAATTTACTCAAGTCAATCTGTGGTTTTTGAAAAACTGGCATTGGGGTTCTTCTTCCTGATTGTTAATGCAGTAATTAAAACAATTGCATTGTTGGGAATTATTTTATTTGTTTTTCAGAAAATATTAATCCGCCCATTGTCTGACCTGACAAATGCAACAAGGGAAGTAAATTTAGATAATCTTGAAGATGTTATTATCAATGTCAACACATCACCGGATAACGAGCTAAAAGTGCTGGAAAAGGCCTTCAATGACATGGTTGGCAATCTACTTAGAGCACGCCTGCGCCTGAGTGAATATATGCGACAGGAAAAAGAAAAGCTTGAGATACTTGTCAAGGAGCGTACACATGAGCTGGCTTTGAGCGAGGCTAAGCACAGGCGCTCAGAAGCAGAGATGGAAGCTCTTTTTGCAAGTATGACTGATATTATTTTAGTTATTAATCAGGAAGGACGCTATTTAAAAATAGCACCCTCCTCTCCTGATTTACTCTATAAACCGAGTAAAGATTTGATCAATAAAACATTGCATGATGTTTTTCCCAAAGCAGAAGCAGATCGTTTTTTAGAAGTAATCAGGGCAAGTATTTCTCAACAGACAACTGTCAGCATTGAGTATGACATGGTGATAAATCAGAAACGAATCTGGTTTGATGGCCGGGTCTCCCCCATATCAAATGAAAGGGCAATTTTTGTTGCCAGGGACATTACGGAGCGCCGACAATGGGAACTCGAACTTGAAGATGCCAGGTATGTTGCAGAAACTGCCAACCTTGCTAAAACTCAATTTCTGGCCAATATGAGTCATGAATTACGCACCCCCTTAAATGCAATCATAGGCTTTTCCAATATTCTGTGGCGCAGCAAAAATCTAAACTCAGATGAAAAGAAAAGTATCAAGATTATTCGCAATGGCGGCGAGCACTTACTGGCATTGATAAACGAAGTTCTGGAGCTATCAAAGATAGAGGCTGGAAGAATTGATTTAAATGAAAAAGACTTTAACCTATACCAAATGATTGTTAGTATCAGGGAAATGTTTGAAAAAAAATTAAAAAACATGGAAATCATTTTTTCCATCAACTACATGGATAACCTGCCTCGCAAAATAAGAACCGATGAAACCAAGCTTCGTCAGATTTTGATAAATTTAGTAGGAAATGCCATGAAATTTACTCAGCAGGGCAGTATAACCTTAAATGTTACAGGCAATACTTACCCTGGCGATAATGAGTCTTCTTTTGCTATCTGTTTTGAAATTATTGATACAGGGATTGGAATTGAGCCCAGCGAACAGGAGCACATTTTTAATGCATTTGCTCAAGCTGAAAATATTCATAGCTCATCCTCTGGAACCGGGCTGGGCCTAACCATATGCCGAAAGTATATTCAATTTCTATCTGGAGAAATTACCGTTGAAAGTGAAGTTGGAAAAGGATCAATTTTTCGGTTTCAGATACCAGTATTAAAAAGCAAAACAACCCAGTCAAAGCCAGCGGGCCACAATCTTCTAGTAGATCCTGCGCACTCAGCCCGGATTTTGATTGTGGATGATAATGCCAGCCACTGTCAGGTGTTGTATCAACTATTAGAACCCCTGGGATTTGAGCTCAAAATTGCATCAAACGGTAAAGAAGCAGTAGAGACAGCAAACCAGTGGGGCCCTCATCTTATCTGGATGGATATGCGAATGCCGGTTATGGACGGTTTTGAGGCGACCACACAAATCAAAGCATCCCCCCAGGGCAAGGACACGGCAATCATCGCTGTAACAGCAAGCGCCTTTGAAGAAGATCGCAGCAAGGTAATCAAACATGGCTGTAGCGACTTTGTTCGAAAACCATTTAAAGAACAGGAAATCTTTGAAATGCTTCATAAGCACCTCGGAGACCTTGACATATACAGGAAAGCCGATGAAGAGTTAATGCTCAAAGAAAAAATGTCAGACAGAGACCTGGCTGCCGCCATAAAGGGTTTGCACCTTGAAACAGTCACAAAACTTAAAAATGCCACAGAGTTAAGTGATGCCAACAGGATTGACGAAGTAATTGAGGAGATAAAAGCAGAAAACAAGCAATTGGCAATGGCTTTATCCGGGCTGACTGAAGATTATGCCTATGATGAAATTTTAGCCCTTCTTCAAAGTGTCGAGGAGTAATTTCAAAGCAGTAATATCACACAGGGACAAACTTTACTTATAAATGGACTAAAGCCAGGAAGTAAAAAGCTGATAAAAAAAAACGTATTTATTGCTGTTCAAAAGCTGAGAACATTTAACAAAAATTGGTGAAAAAGCAATAAAAACAGCAAAAATTGTTTGCCAATAATATCAAGCACATAAAAAAGAGCTTATTGGGAGACTTTTTGCTTATTTCATAACAGAACCACGGGCCTACTCTTTTGTACGCCAAGGATTATTTTTTTTACTTTGCAGATATTGATGCGAAGACATTTTTTGTCAGGCGCATATAAATTTTAGGAGAGCTTATGTCTACTTGTGAAGACAATGGAAGCATACTTGTTGTTGATGATAAACCTGACAACCTGCGGCTTTTATCTAAATTATTTCTTGAGCATAACTATAATGTCAGGCTTGCACCCAACGGCGATAGAGCGCTTGCAACTATCCAAAAAGAGGCACCTGAT
>JAOZSB010000073.1:12152-15201 GCA_029939895.1 Desulfobacterales bacterium | reverse complement strand
CGGAGAGACGGGTTGTCTTTTTTCAAATGGTGGAGGCGGCGGGAGTCGAACCCGCGTCCGAAAGCATTCTGCAAAGGCGTCTACATACTTATTCCGGAATCTGAAATTCGCTTTAGATAACTCCTCCGGGCAGGGTTTATCATCAGCTAGCTTGATGGAGTTTTACGTGGCGAGCCTCAAGCAATCTGGCCACGCTATACCGCTAATCGACGTTCTTGGCGATGCCGCGGTCAAGCAACGACAGAACGCTAGCTATGCAGCTAGAGCGTAGTTATAATCGTCAGCGATTATGTTTATCCCAACCGAGTTTACGAGCCGACTGGAACTCGGTATGCAACCTCAGCTTCTCTACCTCCGTCGAAGCCGTTTCGCCCCCATTTTTAAAAGATCCTAACTGCAATACTATACACGCCCCATTGCTTTGTCAAGCCACAAAGCAAAGCTTGGCCTGTAAAAATTTCCATATGCAGCACAGGGCAATTCTTAAATGGTTTTTTGCCACGAGTGTACCTGCAGACAATAATTATGTGTTGATGCATGATGTTGTGGGAACTTTTTTTATAAAGGCGATGATGCAAAGAAGCGCATTAAAGACCTACAGGCAATCAGCCAGTCTTCTTGAACTGAGGTAATAAGGTTTGTTGAAGTTAACTGCTACTCCCCATGCTGCGCCACCACCGGGCTTTTGCGCCCTATTCTTCTTCGCCTAACAGTAATGGCGGAATGCTGTTAAGGCCAAAATTTTGTGCAATTTTATTATACCACCTGCCAAGTTTCTGGACCCTTGGAATGCCATCACCAACAAACCTTAGGCCTCTTCGAATGCGGGAATTTTCATCAAAAAGGTTTTTTACAAACTTCTCAACACGCTCCTTTAACCCTTCATCTAATTGCGTTTGACCTTTTTCAGCAGCTTTTTCTAATCCTGCAAATGCTTTCTCTCCTTTGACTAACTCATTTTGAATTCGCTTTTTTTCTTTTTCATCTTCTATTTCAATATCTATTTCGTCAAGGATGTCTTCTTTCAGATTTTTGAATAAACCTTGCACATTTTTGACCTGCTGGGTTACTGTCAGAGTTGCCGTTAGATCAGCAGTTAGGTCAGCGTTCAATTCTGCTGAGAGAGTCGGACTTGCCACCATGGTCGGGCTTGCCACAATGGTCGGACTTCCAACATCACCAATTGCGATGCGAATATTGCCTAAAGAACCTGGAACGTTCAGATACTTATCCTTGTCTGACATTTCATACCCCTTATCTCTATCTGCTTTACTGATAACCCTGTCCAGCATTTCAGAAACAGAAAAGTCCTTGTCCAATTCTCCATCATAATAAAAAGGCCTGCTGGATTTTTCATGACCCAACAATTGTTTAAATTTGACAAGGCGGTCTGGATAGCCGGGTAATGGGATCATTTCATCAATTTTCAAATCATCAAATTCACTGCTGATGTCGAGTATGTTATTGCGGATAACTGCAAATAAATCGCTTTTGCGATTCTGTTCGCCCTGGACTGTAATAGTGATATTTTTTTTGTTCTCGTCTGCTAATACCTTGGCCTGACAATTGAATATTTTACTTCTAACAATCATGCCGAATTTCCATTGCTCGCTGAGTGCGATTTCATTTTTATGGCGAAGCATTAACCGTGATATGACTGTATTGGGAAGGTAGTCATACTGCATAATAAAAATAAGCGGTGCTTTATCTTCTAATTCTGGCTCTTCTTTTAGTTCCTTTGGAAGCAGGGCTGGTATTATGTATTGCATGGTTCCTTCGCTATATTCATAGCACAGCTCAAACTGCTTCATGATGTCGACAATATAACGCTGTTCTGTGCGAGAATATGTGATCTTCTTTTTTGCGGGGTCGTATTCGTCTGATTTTATGTCTTCTTTATTGAGGATATAATCAAGGTCTTCTTCTTTTAAAATGCCTTTATCCGTCCTTTGGGAAGTAATGATTCTATAGACCCCAACAGTAATCCAGTGGGGATCAAGGACGAATATGTCCGATAGATTAAGATCTTCAAAGTACAGGACTGAACCTATATCATTCAGGAATTGCAGGAGTGTTTTTTGACTGCTTTCATCGGCAACGTTGTTTTCCACGCAAATTTCCTGAAAGCGGGCCTGATCAATATACTGTTTTTCTTTGGTTTCTGAAATCAGTATGTCTTTAATTTTCATCCAATCAACACTGATTTGGGTACCGAAGAGAGATGTTTCAGGAAGGGTTTTTGCGATGCAATCAATAAGACCTGGTAAGCCTTTATCTTTCTTATTCTTGCACGAAATTCCATGGAACCTATTGCCTATTTGGGGGAAGGCTTTGTTGATGGTGTTTTGTTCTATATTATAACCTGAATTTATATCGATTTTGTTCATCACCACAATCAAGGGTGAATCACCACCATATTTATTAATGTGGTTAAGCCAGTAATACTTTTTTGAATCTGTGCGGCTGTCGAGCATCAGAATATATAGAGAACGCTTGCTCATAAAGAACGTATGGGATGCGTGCATAATTTCCTGCCCCCCAAAATCCCAACAATTCAACCGGAAATCTTTTAAATTCTCAAATTTATCCATCCCGTCAATTTCTTCTGAATTTATTGGAACCACGTTGATTCCATGGGTTTGGGATTCTTCGCTGTCAAACTCCACGCCTTGAAGTTTTTTAAGGAAAGATGTCTTGCCGGCCATGCCCTCGCCCACCAGGAGCACCTTTACCTCATTCAGATCAACAGTTTCTTTATCTTTTATTGAAGCGAAATAGTTTTGTATTGCATCTTTCCCCTTTTTAACAATTTCAAGGGGCGGAGTTATTATTGGATTATCATAAAGATTAATCCCATTTTCATAGTAACTATCTTCATGAACAATTTCAGGGCCTAATTCAACAATCCAGGCTGGCAAATGCTCAATTTCATTGCTTCTTAAATCTAATTTATTAAGATGAGTTAATTTCTTTAAAACGGAGATGTCGCTTATTTGATTATTTCTCAACCAGAGTGTTTGTAACTGCTCCAGCCCCTTTAAATCCGAGA
>JAOZSB010000073.1:0-12052 GCA_029939895.1 Desulfobacterales bacterium | reverse complement strand
CTCAACCAGAGTGTTTGTAACTGCTCCAGCCCCTTTAAATCCGAGAGGTCGCTTATTTGATTATTTTCTAAATCAAGTGTTGTTAAATATTTAAGTCCCTTTAAAACTGAGAAATCGCTTATTTGATTGATCCCTATATGAAGCGATTGCAACTGTTTCAGCACATTTAAAGCTGAAATATCTATTATTTTATTATTGCGTAAATTTAATTTTTTTAACTTATTCAAAACTTTTATAAACGAGATGTCAGTGATTTCATTTCCAGCTATTTCGAAATATTCTAATTGATTCAGCACTTTTAAAACCGAGAAGTTGGTGATTTTATTTCCGATTAAATTAAGCTCACGCAACTGATTCAGACCCTTTAAAAATGAAATGTCGGTGAGCTTACTGTATTGTAATTGAAGATTTTTTAACTGATTCAATCCTTGTGCAACGGAAGCCATACGATCAAAATCAACATTCCCACATTCATCAAACCCCAAGCCAGTAACATAGCCGTTTTCATTCAGGGTGTATTTATATTGGCTATCATATCTTAATTCATCAACTTGCGAAAGCTCATGCCCCACAGCTTTTTCTAACTGTTTAATAATTTTGCGGTCTGACATATTTTAGTCCTTCGTATTATAATAATCCGTTGCAATTATTTGGTTAAGCCAAGCCAGAATCCAGTGCTGTCCTCTAGGGAAGTCGTGCAGGTGGCGACTGGGGCTGGGGGAGCTGGCAACGGGGTGCAAAAATAATCCAGCTTCTTTCTCCTCCCCTATTCTGCAAATGGACTTTAATATCAATTCACCCATGCACTGTTTTCATGGTCAAACTGGTAAAACATAGCTTTTCAATTGTATTTCATCATATTATTCATAATTTTTCAAGACATTAGTTCAGAATTATAAATGGAAAAATTTATCAGGACAGTTGTGCAGGCTAATTTTTTTGGCGGAAGCAGTTTAACTGGAGGTGCAGAACTGCCTGTGCAGTGAAAACAACTATTGCCATTACAGTAATAAATATGCTATAAAAATATGTTAAATTAAATTATTTTGGCTTGTATTATTATCTCTATTTTCATTTAAATAATCAGGATGGCAAGTATTGATATTTTTCAACTTGCTTTTTTAGAAGAAAAACATTGAAATTATTCTTGTTTGTAAATAGAATAATGTAATTTTTTTCAAATAATTGACCACACTTCAAAAGGGACTGTATACTGTGACGGTGAACACATGCTGGTTAAAAACCAGCGCAACAGCTTTGAAAGGCTTTGATAATGTCTGAGCGCAGAAAACATACTCGGTACGCTATTAAAGCAAAAGCCAAAATGAGAGTTGATCGGGATATTTTTGATTGTACCCTTGTTGATATCTCTGTTAATGGCAGCGGTGTTTCTGCCATGAAAAATATTGCGCCTGGCTCCAAGATCGCTATTGAGCTTGATTTAGCAGCCAATATAACGATATTCGGAAATGTAATTTTTGTTATTGATGAAACTGTGACTGGTAAGGGCGGTTACCACCTTGGTATTCAGAACAATGGAATTAACTTTAACGGTGATATTGCAATTTCTGAGTCGGAACGTACAAAAATGATTGAGCTTGTTATTGAAGAACTCAATTCGATATAGTGTCTGTATATAAATTACGATTTTTGTTAAGGCTTTTTATATTTTTTTATCAATTACTGTGATCCCTGAAACCCGATATTAACGGCGGACAGGACATAAATAAGAATAACTCCGGTATAAATATGTATAGAAAATTTTTCGGATTCAAAGAAAGACCCTTCAAGCTGGTTCCCAACCCTGATTACCTTTATTTAGGCAAAAGCCACGAGGAAGCATTGGCGCATCTTGTGTATGCTGCTGCTGACGGTGACGGCTTTGTGGAGATTACTGGTGAAGTTGGAACAGGCAAAACCACCCTTTGCAGATCGTTCCTCGAAACACTGGACGAGAATATTGAAGTTGCATATATCTTCAACCCAAAGCTAGACTCAATCCAGCTTTTAAAAGCGATCAACGATGAATTCGGCATTGACTCCGAGCCAGACAATATAAAGAGCTTAATTGATACCTTAAACACCTTTTTAATGCAGAAAAAAGCAGATGGCCAAAATGTCATTGTGCTGGTAGACGAGGCCCACAACCTTGATAAGGAAGTACTTGAACAGCTCAGGCTGCTGTCAAACCTGGAGACCACAAACTCAAAACTGCTCCAGATTATACTCGTTGGTCAACCTGAACTTAGTGAGATTTTAGATACATACGAGCTAAGGCAGTTGAGCCAAAGAATCACCCTTTCCTGCTACCTTGCACCACTTTCCTTTCAGGAAATGAAAGACTACATCCAGCATAGAATCAACATAGCAGCACAACGGCCCCTGAAGCTCTTTTCCAATAGTGCGCTTAAAAGAATTTATCGATTTTCAAAAGGCGTTCCCAGGCTCACAAACATTGCCTGCGACCGTGCGCTCCTTACGGCCTTTGGAAAGGGCAAAAAAGTTATCAACGGCCCCCTGACTGATGTAGCCTTGAGAGAACTCGGCGGCAGCAGAGGACTTGTCCGGGATGGAAATTCTTTTATCGTGCCTGCAATCTTTACCATGCTGGCATTATGCACAGTGCTGGCTGTGTTCCTGTTCTTAATCCCCGGGATTGTTGAAATTGACATTTCCTTCAATAAAACTGGCACTACCCAAGAAGCAACAAAGGAAATGCCCCCCTCTGTTCCAGAAGCAACTGATACAAACCAAATCAAAAAACAGCCAAACAGTCAGACCAAAAATCAGGCTGCTGTTCAGAACACAAATAAAACCAGTGAAGACACTTTCCAGAACAATAAAATAAAAGAAGAAAAAAAGGCTTTGCCTGCAATCACAACACCGGCTAAAACCAACAGCGACAAACAGGCACCAGAGGTCATAACTGCTGCAAAAGCCATTGATAAAGATCGCAATACAAGCTCCGCTGAACCAGTTGCTGCTGAAACTGATGTACAGGAACCTGAAATCGTAGCCAACTCAAATGCCATAAGTTCAGATACAGCCAGTACTGACAAAACCATAAGCGCACCAGCGCCTGTAACCACAACCAATAGCCAGAAACCTGAAATCGCAAGCAATACCAGTGATGACATAAAACCCCCGACATCTACTGTGGGTGCATCAAAATTCAGGGTGGTTGCTGATAGCGATTTTGATAAGATTGCCTCAGAGCTAAATTTTTCAGACTCCCGAAGATTGTCATTTGACGCATTAGCAGAATTATGGGCACCAGATTACACACCCCAGGTTATCATGGATGCCATTGATAGTGATTATGATTTTTTCCGCATGAGCGCAAAGAGAAACAGTTATTACACATATTATGTGGAGACCGGACTGGGTCTGATTAAAAAACTGAACCTCCCTGCTGCTTTGAAAATTGTAACCCTGCCCGATGAACAACCAAGGTACATCGCCCTTTGTGGAGTCAAGGATGATTACTTCCTGGTATGCTCCGGGGCAAGCCAGGAAAAATTCTGGGTAAAACAGGATGTAATTTCTACCCGCTGGGTCAACAGGGCTTTCATATTGTGGAAGAACTTTTATGACATCCGGGGAACAGTACCCAGAAATGCTTCTCCTGATTCAATACTTTCCCTGAACATGCTTTTAGCTGAAATCGGTTATCTTGGGCTGGATGTAAATACTAAATATGGAAGAAAATCCAGATCTGCTGTTACTAAAATTCAAAAGAAATATGGAATCCCCATTGACGGTGTGGTCGGCGCAATGACCAAGATGGTGCTTTACAACGAAAATAAGATTTTACGCATACCATTAATGGACACAATTGTTAATTTGGATCAAAATAATAATGAGGCGAAAAATTGAGCTCTATACTCAATGCCTTAAGAAAACTCGACGATAATCTTCAGGACAATGCAAACCAAAGGACACGAGCGGTTTCTCTTGTTAGAGGCAGTGGCAGGGGCGGAGGCAGCAAAGGTTCCGGGAGAAGTCAGATACAAGGACCCAAAAGCCTCCTAAGACCCGCCCTATTCGTCTTTTCAGGCCTTTTACTTATCCTGCTCCTTTACCTTTCCTTTGCTGCTGGGAAAAAAGCAAATAATAATGACCAATTCTTAAAAGCCCAGGCAGCAACTGCTCAAACAGCCCCGGATAAACAGTCAGCCCAGGCAACAGCAAAGATGCAGAACCAGCCCCCTAAAATCGAACGACCAGTGATAATCCTTCCACGGATTGAGTTTGGGCC
Organism: Desulfobacterales bacterium; assembly: GCA_029939895.1. Lineage (GTDB taxonomy): Bacteria > Desulfobacterota > Desulfobacteria > Desulfobacterales > JAOZSB01 > JAOZSB01. Next base: position 7,794 of record JAOZSB010000073.1, on the reverse strand, counting down.
AGCCAAGGAAAACGACACAACTGTAGAGAAGGAACCCACCTATAAAACCCCAAGCTATAGTTACACCCGACAGCCAGCCAGCAAGAAAATACCCAACCGGAGAAAAGGGCCTTCCATGTATATGGGTGACGACCTTTCAGTCCAGGCAATTGCGTGGGCTGAGGACCCGGACGTTAGTGTGGCGATCATAAACGACAAAGTTGTCAAAATTGGCGACCGCATAGAGGGCTTTTTGATCAAAAAAATTGAAAAGGACTCGGTTATTATCTCCAGGGGAAGAAGAGTCTGGCGTATTTCATTCAGGATCGAATAGCAAAAAGATAAAATATATTTTAGAATTGCCCCCTGGATAATCCTTTGTCACATAAGCCTTCAATCCGACTTTCTTCTTACCTGTTAATGTATTTACGAAATTCTTCTGCTATCTCAACGATTAAGCGTCTCTTCAAATCTCATTATTCTTGTCTCCTGTAAAAACTCCAATCGCCTCATGGGTACCGCATCCCTGCTACCTACTTCGACCGGACAGATCATGTGCCATAAAAGAGGACATTTTATCTGCTTCTAACAGAATTTATTGAAACCCTGGATTATTAGCAGGAAATATGTTATAGTCATAAAAATTTACAACTAAATAAAAAGTTTTGCCTGGGTTTTTAATAATTGCCAACTATAACCAGCAAAATGGGTTATTTTTCTTATTTCATATTCAAAAAATCAGTATAAACTTTTTTCCAGGCTTTGTTGAAGATTATAAGTTTATTGGAGGTTTTTTATGAAAAAAAATAATTCACAAAAAATTTCTGCGATTATTGGATTCATCATAATATTTTTCTTCTCACTTCTCTTTTCATTTCCCCATGCAATCGCTGAAGATATTACTTTAGTAGTTGGAGACTGGGCTCCGCATATTGACCAGAATGCACCCAATCAAGGGTATATGACTGAAATCGTAGTCAGGGCCTTTCGTCGTGTTGGAGTAGAAGCCATCATTGAATATCATCCATGGACAAAAGTCTCCAGCATGGTAGATGATGCAAGTTATATGTCTTTCAGTTGGATATGGAATGAAGAGCGAGGCAGGAAGTGGCTCTTTTCTGAAACTATTTCAGACGGAATAATAGTATTTGTTGCAAAAAAAGGCAGCGGCATAAATTGGAAAACCTTTGAGGACATAACGCCATACCGAATTGGCGTAGCAGCCGGTTATAGTTACGGAACCGGATTTGACAGCATGAGAGACAAGTTAACACTTACTACAGTGATAATTAACGAAGAGCATTTCACGAATTTATTAGCCGACAGAATTGATCTATTCCCAATAAACCGTGCTAACTATTCCCTAATAATGCGAACCAAAATTACTCCACACGATAGAAAAATATTCAAAATACTTTCCCCGCCCCTGACATCAAGCAGCTCCCATCTGGTTTGCGGTAAAAAGTTTCCCCAGGGTACTTATTTTATATCAAAATTCAACAAAGGACTCAGATTAATCATGAAAGACGGGACAAAGCAGCGAATAATTAACAAATCGCTTTCTCTGGATTAGCTTGCAATTCACGGAGGGATTTTTGTTAACGCTGATACCAAAAATTGAATGCTAACTGATTTTCTTCAATTCTTCTTTTACAACTCTAATTACTTCACTGGCTGGTGCATCACTGTCTATTCCAGGACAAACCGATGCCATGGCCTGCCAGTTTTCGATCTCTCTGATGACATTTTCAATATAGGGCCATTTTCGACACATCCGTGGCTTAACGGAGTTTATGCTGCATTTTTTGTCATCAAAAAAAATGCAGTTCCCATCAGTTCCCTGGGCAATAAGGAGATTGCTGGCTCCTGCAACACAATATTTTTCCTTGAAAACTTCCTCTGATACGCCAATAAAATCGGCTATTGCGCTGGTATCATCATCAAATATAATAGTACCGCCGAATCCCATGCAACACTGACCGCACATTCGGCATTCAAATATTGTTTTAGCCATTAAACAGGGTTCCTAATCTGCTGAAAAATCATGACGGGTATCCATGGCACGTTTGAGGGTCACCTGGTCGACATATTTAAGGTCTCCGCCAATGGGTACGCCCGATGCAATTCGTGTGACCTTGACCTTTAAGTTTAAAAGGATTTTCGAGATGTAGGCAGCCGTTGTCTCTCCTTCGAGTCCGGTTCCAGTGGCAAGTACCACCTCATCTGCCTTATCCTTTTCTATCCTGGTCAAAAGTTCCTTTATTCTTATATCACCCGGCCCGACATTATCCATTGGCGACAGTGCGCCACCAAGAATGTGGTAAACGCCTGCAAAGGAACCTGACTTTTCCAAAGCTGCCATATCACCAGGCTGTTCAACAACACAAATAAGCTTGTCGTCCCTGGCAATATCAGCACATATTTCGCAAAGCTCGCCATCTGACAGGGCAAAGCATTTTTTGCAAATTCTTCCCTTTTCCTTTAGCTCCCGAATTGCCTCGGAAAGCTCAAGTGCATCCTTGAGCGGTGCGCGCAGAAGATGCATGGCAAACCTTTCAGCAGTTTTTGCACCGACTCCGGGTAGCCTGGAAAGACTTTTGATCGCCCTTTGTATCGTAGCTGGATAGTGATTCACGCTTATAAAGCCTACATCATTCCAGGAATATTGAGTCCGCCAGTGAGCTTATTCATCTCCCCGGAGACCATTTCCTGGGACTTGTCAAGTGCGTCGTTTACTGCTGCCACAATGAGGTCCTGAAGCATTTCTACATCTTCAGGGTCAACAACTTCCTGCTCTATTGCAATGGAAACCAGTTGTTGCTTGCCGTTTGCCACGGCCTTTATCATTCCACCGCCTGCAGATGCTTCAACTGTTTTTGAGGCCATCTCTTCCTGAAGCTTCAACATCTTCGCTTGGAGCTTCTGAGCCTGTTTCATCATGTTGCCCATGCCCTTCATATTTCTTCCTCCCAAAAACCTAAAAATTTAATGGAGCTTTTTTTTTGAATATTGCGCTGGTCTGTCTATGAAATATGCAAAAAAAAACTCCTGAGTTGATATGTTATTTATTCTTTATATTAGATTAATATTTTATATTATGTAAGTTTTTTCAATCTGCCGTTAGAATCCGATTCTCAATTACTCTCCCACCAAATACAGTAAGAGCCTCTGCAACGAGGGGATGGTTCAGGGCTTGATTTTTCATGAGTTTTTCATTTTGTTTTTTCTCAGCCAAATCATTATTAACGGTTATGTTTGGCTTCAAAATAATGTCTATACTTTTTTTAAGAAAATCGCTACAAACTTTTTGTATTGTGCTTTTTTTGCGCTCAATAAATTTTACATTAAAATCATTACCAATCACTTCAATTTCCAGGCTGTTGTTTTTCAGGCTCTTTAAAGAACTCGTCTTTATGGTCTGTGCAATCTGGGGTATGTTTTGGGTTATTTCACCCAAAAGCTTTTTCCACAAAGTTTCCAGACTTTCGCCTTCAGCAAGCTCATAGTCTGCATCATCATGAACAACTTGCGCCAGGGCCTGGTGCGTATCAGATACATCAGGCAGAGCTTTGTTTTTTTTCCCCAGACCGTTGCCCCCTGTAGCTATCGGAGCATCAGCGACTGGTCGATTAAGTACATTTTTAATTCTTGACCCAGGATCTGTTATATTATTCTCAGGAAGTACAAAGTTCCCGGCATCCAAAGTCGCTTCTTTTATTTCTTCAAATTTATCTATAAATTCATCAATGGAAATTGTCGGTTTGACCTGATGCAGCTTAAACAATACCGTTTCAATGGCAATCTTTGTCAGGGTGGAAAACTTAATCACAGCCTCTTCCCTGAACAGCATTTCAAAAAGCCCGTAAATATGTGCATAAGTGTAAGCTTTTGCGGTTTTCATGAGCCTTTCAAGTTCATGGCCAGGGACATCTATCAGCTTTGTAGCTACGTTAGTGGCTTTTACAACAGTCAGGTTCCTGAAATGCTCAACAAGACTGACATACAGTCTTTTCAGATCATGCCCCCTTGCGTAGAGGTGGTCTATGATTTCAAGAACTCCCGGTATATCCCCAACAAGAATAGCATCAGCCAGGTTGTACACAATCAGGCTGTCCACAAGCCCAAGGACACCCAGCAATTTTTCATGATCCACACTATTGCCCTGGGAGCTTGAAGCCACCTGGTCAAGGAGGCTCAAGGAATCCCTGACACTGCCGCCAGCCTCCTTTGCTATGACTGCCAGGCTATCCCTGGAAATGGTAATAGCCTCGGAATTCATGATTTTTTCCATATGAGCAATCAGAGAATCAAGGTCAACCATCCTCAAATCATGACGCTGGCACCTGGAAAGTATAGTGAGTGGCAGCTTATGAGGTTCGGTGGTTGCAAACAGGAACATAACATAAGACGGTGGCTCTTCAAGGGTCTTCAATAGAGCGTTAAAAGCCGGCCCGCTCAACATGTGAACCTCGTCAATAATATATATTTTAAATTTACTTACCGAGGGCATGTAGTTAATGTGTTCGAGAAGCTCTCGAATATTTTCAACTCCGTTATTCGAAGCTCCGTCAATCTCAAACACGTCTGCTGAACGGCCTGCCGTAATATCCTTGCAGGAATCGCAATTATTGCATGGCTCCTCTGCCGGGCCGTGTTCACAATTAACAGCCTTGGCCAGTATCCGCGCAACAGTAGTCTTGCCAGTACCCCGTGGCCCTGCAAATAGTATGGCATGGGCGACACGGTCTTGATTTATAGCATTTTTCAGGGTTCGCGTAACATGATCCTGCTGCACTACATCATCAAAGGACTGGGGTCTGTATTTTCTTGCAAAAACAAGATACGACATAAAAATAATCCGGCACTTCTTTTATGAAAAATTATAACAGTTTGTGAAGCAAAGAGTAGCTAACATATGGAGCAAAAAAACGTACAAAAACAACGTATTAAAATTTTATTTTAAAAACATGCTACTATAAAAACTCTATTACCCCTCAAAAAATTCGACCTTCTATCCATCAAATTCCATTGGAATATTTACACACCCGTATAAAATTTGTCAATAATATATAATCATTTTTTGGAATAGATGGATGGAGGTTAAACTGACCTGGATATAAGGAGAGGCTAATGCACAAAGGCTTTAACATTTATTGTATAAAGCTTCATGCACTGCCTGCCATGTTTCCTTATTTTTTGTAATGCTAAAAATCTTTTACAAATTTTTCTGCTTCCTTAATAGATTTATTCATATCTGATATCAGGCTGCTGATTTCAAGCTCAATGTCATCGGCCTCTGCCTTTAGTGTACCGACAGCCTCTGCGTTCAGGTTGTGCTTGAGATATAGCACGTAGTCCTTGAGATTCCGCAAAACCGGAGTCATGCTTTTTTCAGCCTTAACTAGTGATGCATGGAGTTTTGAATATTTTGCCTTGGATTTTATCATCTGTTTTCTACTGCTAAGTTTAAGCTTGCTGTTTGATATTTCGTTTATCTCTTTTTGCCATTCCTTAAAAAGATCCTTTGCAATAAGCTCAACTTTGCGTATCCGCTCGCTAACGGCAGAAGCCCGCTCATCACACTCTTCATAGTCATTTTTTAATTTATCGTAAAATGACTCCAACTCGCCCCCGTCAAAGCCGTACAGGGTCTTTATCCGGGTCAGCACATCGGTAAATTGCTCAGATGCCTCTTCCTGTTCCTCTTTGGCCTGGGATACATTGTCCCTTAATAGATGCCGCTTTTCCTTTCCCAGCTTCTCCCATGCTGCGTAGTAGGCGGTCTGACATCCTGCCAAAAAAAATGAGAGTATCAGTATGCTGATAAAAACACGTAGCGCCCTTGAAAGTTCAAATTGTTTTTTCATTTGGGTTTCTCCAGATAGAATCATGACAGATTTATGTTTTGGGAAATAATTGAACCAGACTTGATTACAGCCTGTTTGTCCATTGTATTTGTAATAACAACATCATTGATTATTTTTACCTCCGGTTCAAACTTCACATCGCCATGCACAGTCAGGGACTTACAGGCTGTCAATGATGGAGGATTAGTGCCAATTCTTGAATTAAAATCGTCAATCTTTGTATAATATTTATCGTCAAGGACGATTACTATTTTATCAGAGGTATTTTCCGGGTTCAGAACCAGCTTTTTTTCAGGTGTGAACATAAATCTGTCTGAACGAACAGCGAGAAGGTCGCTGCATTTCTTAACAGGGACAAACCTAGTCCTCGGCACCAGTACTGCCCTGGCTCCTTCAAACAGCGAAATAGCAGCACCCATTGCAGTCTCGACCTGAAAAACATCCGGGCTGTTTATATCCCTGGGATCAAGATTCTTGGGATTCAAAATAATTGGAAGTTTTACGGTTTTTTCATCCTTTATAAGCCTTTCAAGATATTTGAGATTTATCCAGATATTGTTTGTATTAAAAAAGCTGTAAATAGATGCGTCTTGAAATGAATCTATTTCCTTTGGTGGACACTGGGCAGACTCTCGCAAAGCCAGCCCGCCATTCTTGAGCCTTGCCAGATGCCCCCCCTTAAGATCGGATGGTGTTCTTTTTGCAACTTCCATAAGAAAAGGAAGATTTTCCTCCACAAGATAACCAAGGAGAGCTTCATCCATCATAGCACCAAGGTTGTCTGAGTTTGATATAAATGCGTATTCAATCCCCTGGTTGAGGAGTTTTTTAAGCGCACCCGAGGTATGCAGAGCAGTATAAATATCCCCGTGACCCGGAGGGTTCCACTCAAGCTCGCGGTTTTCCGGCCATTGTGCCGGAGTTAGACCTTCTTTTAAAATTTTGGGAAACTTATGCTGGGGAAACATGACTGGCTGCTCACCATGATTTCTCATAGACAGCGCATTGGTTGTGTCCACGCAGGTATTAAAGCTGTTCATGAGGGCAAGTTTGCCGCCAACAGCCATTGTCTGCTCAATAATAATATCAAGAAAAGTTTTGTTATCCCTGACATTAAGTAGTGATTTTGCCTTTGAAAGGCCCATACTTGTGCCAAGTCCACCGTTGAGCTTGATTATAACAGCCTTGCTCAGTGATGCCCTGCCTGCATCATGGTATTTCTCAATATCAGAATATTCAGGGATGTCACCAATCACAGCACTTTCCAGATCCTTGTCATAAATCAGTCCTGATTCGCCCAGTACAATTTTCCCATAATAATAAGAAAACGTATCTAAAACAAGGGATGAAAGGCCCTCCTTCTCCATCTTGGCTATAAATTGTTTCAAATTTCTCATATTAACTACTACCCTAACAATAAAAGGATGCTCCTGTCAATATATCAAGAACTTTCCCTTGAGAAAAATATCAGAAAAAAAATTTTTTATAGCCCTATAATGATTGTAAAAAAAAAATTGAAAAATAACTTCCTTTTTATTGAAATAAAAACTCTACTTTACTTTGTATTCCCGCCAGTTTTTCTCAACTTCACCAGTTTTTTCTAATTCAGCATACACATCATCTAATTTTTTAATGATCTCTTCTACGCCTGGGGTTGCTTTGGATAATATAATCTGGGTTGGAATTCTCATGATGGTGTTGTGCCTCAAGCCAGGAATGCTGATTTGACTAAGAACTTGGCTGGACGGAAATTCATAGTCAATAAGATAGTCTGATCTATTGTGTTTCAGCATTTTAAATGCTTCAGCATGGGCAACAGCGCTATTAACTTCAATATAATTTACTGGATCAAGAATATAATCTATCAACCCACCATAGCCGTATCCGTGTATAACGATAACTTTTTTTCCCTTTAAATCTACTATGGTATTGGGGAGCTGCTTATTAT
>JAOZSB010000392.1 GCA_029939895.1 Desulfobacterales bacterium | reverse complement strand
TGCAGTCATAGAAAAAAAGAAGCAAAAAACTTCTGGTAAAAAAATTACTTCAAATATTATTTTTAAAATTTTAAATTACACTAAAATATTTAAATGGTCAAGGATAATTGACTGTTTGGAATAATATTATGTATTACATGAGCGTTTACTTGTTGCCCTTTGTGACAAATTGATTTGTATAGTTGCCAATTGTAGACATACATCTTTTGACTTTTTTTAAAGATTAAACCTTATATTATAGGTTATCGGCAGCATGACTTGGCGGAAAACCAAATTGACGTTTGAATTCCCGACTGAACTGGGAAGTAGAGTTGTAACCGACTTCGTGTGCAGCCTCACTGACGTTATGTTCTTTGTTAATGATCATCAATCGTGCCTGATGAAGTCGGGTTTTTTTCAAATATTGAATTGGTGATTCCCCAACAAATTCCTCAAAGGCATTGTGTAATGTCGATTTGCTCATACCTGCATACTTTGCAATCGAAGAAATATCATGCTGTTTACCAAAGCTCTTTTGTAAATATTGCGTAACTTTCATGATGTTTTTATGTCCCCTGCTGCGAAGAAAAACTGAACGTAAAAATGTTCCATGCTCTCCATTAATTATATGGTAAAGTATTTCCAACACCACTCCAGGTCCTAAGATTCGCATTGATTCCGGGGATTCGAGTGAACGCAATAGCCTCTCGACCGCATTTAATAGATCGCTATTCATGGTAGAAGTATAAATGGGTTTTCCAGAGGAGACAGTATCCTCAATGACTTGTTTTTCTTCAGACATTTTCAGGAATAATTTTCCAATCATTGCAACATCAATTTCAAGTGCCAATGCAAGAAATGGTTGATCAGGACTGGCATTGACCACTTCCGCTTCAAGGGGGAGCGGAAGTGAGACAACAAGATAGTTCAGCGGGTCATAGACAAACCGATCATTGGATGAAAAAACATGTTTACTACCCTGCGCAACTACACAAATGCAAGGTGAGTAAACTAACGGATATCTGGGTATTGGGTTGTTAAATCTGGCTACAACCAGTCCTGGATATTTGGTTTCGGTAACACCTTCCTCTACTGCATATTGTTCTATTAGTTTAGCAAGTGAATTCTGCACAGACTCCGCAGATGGATTTGAATTTTCTAATATCCTGGTATTCATAATATTTACCTTTTTGCTTTTTTTAGATTATATCGATTTTAATAAATACGTTCCCTTTGAAGCAATCCTGCCCTGGCAGGACAAAAAAAAAATCCATTGAATAAATATGGTGAACCTATTTTGAGAATCAAATAGCATAAATAATGGCTGTTTGATAATTTTAAAATCTGTTTTCACAGGAATAGGCAAGTTTTTAATAGTTTTATGTTAACGCTATAAAATTAAATGATGATATGGTCAAGAAAAATTAAAATTTGATTTGGAGGAGTTATGAAAAATGTAATGATTATTTGCCTATCTTGCTTGTTTGCAGCTTCTATTGCTTATGCTGGCCAAGACATTGAACTGCCAAAAACTAAAGCAAAAATTGGAATGGATATTATGCAGGCTATGGAAAGTCGTGCTGCTTCAAGAAGTTTTAGCGAAAAGAAAGTTCCATTAAAAGTAATTTCAACAATTTTGTGGGCTGGGTACGGAATTATCGTGGAAAGCGGAGATAAAACAGTCCATGGATACGATGCCATGTCAGGGGCAACTTCTCGAAATCGATATACAATACCCTGGGGATGGGGAGACCCATATCTGAAAGTATATCTTTTGTTAAAGACTGGTGCCTATGAGTATTTACCGCAGGAACATAAGCTGAAGTTTATTACAGATAAAAATCTCATTGTTAAAAGTGGCTCAGGAGGATCAGGAGCATTTGGTGTGATTGTGATTGCTGCTGATTTTAATGAAATGCCTAACTATAATGAAGACGTTAATAATGTCGCTTTTTTGTCAGCAGGTTCTGCCTCCCAAAATATGTATGTTGCAGGAGCGGCCTACAATATTCAAATGCTGACCCAGGTAAGCATTCCAAAAAATTCAATCAAAAAAGAGTTAAATATGTCAAAAGGTGTCGAACCCTTAACCATACTGTCCTTTGGGTCTTATTAAATGCACAGGATGAAAATTATCAACCAATGGTGTCTGCAACAAAATGTAAAAGAATTGTATAATCTAAAGCTTGTTTTATTTTTAAAAATCTAAATTAAAAGGAAAGGAACATGAGAAAAATAACATTATCATTATTAACACTGGCTATATCCGTACTTATGTACACTGGTTGCATAATGAAAACAAATCAATCCAAAAAGTCGGATATGCAGATTAAACTCTTGATGGAGTTGCCTGAGGAATACAACACTCCAGATGGGGCGGCACTAGACAATGAGGGGAATATTATTTTGTCCATTCCGAATTTTAATAATGATGCATTGTTAAAGAGTGGAAAGATCAGCGAGCCATCTCCTCCTGTGATGGCAATGATCAAGAAGAATAATGAAATATCTACCTGGTACAAATTTAAAAAAGAAGATATGCACCTCGAAACAGGCAGAATAGGTCCGATGGACGCCGCCTTTGGTCCGGATGGGAATTTGTATGTAGCAGATATGCAAATTTTCTGGAATGGTGACCATAAATCAAGGCTATTGCGAATCAATATGGATGGTGGAAAACCAGTGAATATGGATGTGGTGGTTGAAGGGTTTATTGTTGCAAATGGTCTGGCCTGGAAAGGAGATACCTTATTTGTATCTGAAACTATTCTTCAGCATATGCCAAAAGTAAAACAAGGTGAGCCAAAACCAAAACTTCTGAGTGGAGTATATGGATTTAATCTTAAAGAATTGCATGGTGAAACTATAAAGTTGCTGTCCTATGATCAAAACAATCAAGATTCACATCTTATTGAAAAATTTGAATCCAGCGGTAGGGTAGGTTTTGGAGCCGATGGTGTTACTGTTGATGGAAGCGGAAATCTATATACTTCCATTATTGAGGATGGAGTTATTTATAAAACAACTCTCGATGGGCAAAATAAACCAAAGCAAACAGTACTTTTTGCTAAAGATGATAATATGGATTCGGCAGACGGAATTGTTTGGAATGCAGCAGATAATAAAATCTATGTGGCAGATTTTTTAGGAAACGGCGTTCATTCTGTTGATATGGAAGGTAAGGTGCAAACCTTGCACAAGAATGGCAATACCAACGGAATTAATGGACTGCTGGATGAACCCTGCGAGGTGATTGTCAGGGGTGACGAACTGATCATTGTGAATATGGATATGCCTTTTGAAAATCCTCATTTGGTCAATACAACAATTGATAAACCCTATACTTTATCTGTCATAAAGTTATCTTATTAATTAAAACATGGCGATTGTGTTTGCCATAGACCTGTGTTATACATGTTTTTCCAAAAACACAGAAAACGAGTATGCATTACTGCCTGCCATTTATTCAACTGGCTGACGGCAGGATATTTACACATTACAAAAACGGAGGAATTATGAAAAAAGTATTAATTATCAATACACATCAATTTTATGAAGGTTTTGCTGAGGGTAAGCTGAATCAGACAATGGCTGACACAGCCAGAGAAGTTCTGGAAGCAAAGGGCTGTGAGGTGAAGGAAACGTATATAGAAAAGGGCTATGATGTTAAAGAAGAAGAAGAAAAGCATCTTTGGGCAGATGTAATAATCACCCAGTCACCTGTATACTGGTTTGGTCCTCCATGGATTTACAAAAAATATATTGATGAAGTATTTACTACCGGTCTTGTAAATCAAAGCCTGATTGTCGATGATGGAAGAACACGTTCTGACCTGGCAAAGCAGTATGGAACCGGCGGAAAAATGCAGGGCAAAAAGTTCATGGTTTCCTTAACATGGAACGCACCGCCAGCAGCCTTTGGCGATAAAGGCCAGACCCTGTTTGAAGGCAAAACCGTTGACGATGTATTTGTTGCCATGACAACTGTTTACAAGTTCTGTGGAGCAGAAGTTGTGCCTTCATTTTCCTGCTATGATGTTATGAAAAATGCAGATGTGGAAAATGATATTGTTAAATATAAAAAACATCTGGAAAGTCTTGTTTAAGGATAATAAAAATTTCTGACACTTATATCTTGCCGGCTGTTAGAAGTT
>JAOZSB010000072.1 GCA_029939895.1 Desulfobacterales bacterium | reverse complement strand
CAAAAGCTTTTGTCAATTAATTCAAACATTAATTCTATTTTTCAGGATCGACTAGTTAACCCAGGCAGCAACACTTAAAACACCGTTGATGAATCACGTTTTAAAGCTATTGTGGTTTCATCGGCTGTTCGGTCAGCTTCATCGTCATGCTCATCAATAGCAACTGCCCGAGCTATTACCCCTTTATAATTATCAACATTTTCTGCATAACGCAAGGCTTTTTTTTGCAGGCCTCCTCCGGCTTCAATATTATTTAGCACTGAAGTCGGGCCCATGTAGTAAGCAGCGTAATGTACCTGAGGATCTGTGGTCCAAAGACGAACATCCTCCAGGCGGTCAAGTGTCTGTTGTCTGATGTCGAGGTTACCTGTTTTTACAAACCTGTTATCAAGAATCGACCAGAGGATTGGACGAACTTTTCTGTACTCGTCAAGGGAGGGCCAGCCTTCATTCATATTATAGAAATCTCGTATTGTCTCATCCTTAAGGCTCTTGGTTATCCGTGCCCAGCTTCTTCTTGCACCATTATCCAGGCCTATCTTTCCAAAGGCCGGCATATCAGTGGTTTGTACTTTTTCTATGATCTTGTCAATTTTCTGCGAGTAATCTGTAAAGAAAAAATCAAGGTGGTCAAGGTACATTGCAGCAATATCCACAATGACATGATATTCGCCTGGTTTGCGTTTCTTTTTATCAAACTGTTTAAGGCGTTCCCAGGACTTGAGTTTGGCCGCCCTTATGCTGATAGGGGTTTCATCAAGCGGTTCGACAAGTATGCTGTTGTCTTCTAAAAACAGCCTGATGCGCTTGAGCTGCATTGCGTACCGGGTTCTGATGGAACCGTTATAGTAGTCCCTTTCTTTTTTACCGTTTACATGAGCGTATTTTTTATAAAGCGCACTCCAGAAAAATGACCATGCACCCTGAAAGCGAATCTGGGTCAAACCTATTGCGTCCATGGATGAGACCTGGCCCCCGTTCAGGCCCTGGGTTTCGACCTTGATAATAGCGAGGATTTCTGCGGCATCAATCCTGTCGTAGCCCTCCATAATTTTATCGACTGTTCCAGACCAGCGCAGTACGTTTCTGAAAGCTCTTCGTTCCACAACGAGCCTTGCTCCACGGTACTGTTCGTGCAAAATTTCATCCAGATTTTTTCTGGTTTTTTTGATTTCAATTTTTTCAGCAACTGACATCATGATGCTGTCTGGCGGGAATTCTATAACTGCCCCTTTAAAGACAAGGGGCCTGGTCTCCATGGTATCCGGCCCATTGTTAAAAAAATAATTTTTCTTTAAATAAAAGGCTCCAATCCCGGCTGCGATGGCACCTATCACACATATAACAAGAATCAGAAATAAAAAAAATGATTTTAAAACCTTCAACAAAAGCCTTCTCTTTCTGCCGCATCGGACAAACACACTGTCTTGCGTTGATCTCCGCTCCATCATCAATATCTTGTGGAATGCGGACTTTTCATTAACCCATAACGATCAAAAACTTTTATATTATAACCCTTTATCAATTATTTTATCGGCTACATGCTTTGATCTCTTGACCAATAGTATACTTTTTATTATACTTATTATACTCGTTTCTAAAAAAATCTTCAATATTTGTGTTCTCACTTTTACTGCTGGCTGATTTTTCGATAAAAAATGTCATGGGGTTTCCAAGCCAGCACCTGATAACAATTATACAAAATAAAGAAGGACAACTCAACTATTATCCGAATTTTTAACTGGTAACCTAATGGAGGTATAACATGTATGAAATAAAATGTGACAAAAAGAAAAACAGACTTTACATCAAAGTAGGCAAGCTTGAAAAAGGCGAAGCAAAAAAGGCAGTAAACGAAGTGGTTAGCCAGCTACCTGATCTGAAAAAAGGCTTTACATGTATTTTTGATGTTTCCGAGCTGTTCATAACCTCAATTGATGCCCTGGCAGAGCTTGAAAGATGCCAGATTGCCCTTGCAAAGGCTGGCCTGAAACAATCTGTTCGCCTTATAGGCGATGAATTAGTACCCAAGCCCCTTGAAGGCAGCAAAAAGGACTATGCTGTTGTTCTGGCAAAAACACTGGAAGAAGCTGAAATGATCCTGGGTGGCTGACAGTCAATCAAAAGCTGGCAGATAATTTAAGCTGTACGGCGAGGATTACTAAAAAAAAATACTACCCCCCAAAGACTTCTGCATTTGGGTCCATAGACACCTGTGGATTCACAAGATAAAAATTCGCCTCATGCAATGGGTTCAACTAAGACATTGGGTTTGAAGACAATTTTCAGAACAACAGGCCAATGTGGTTGGGCTTTTCGTATGAAATTATAACAAGCTCATCGTTTTCATCCAGCGGGGTGTCTTTTCCTGGATTTTCATCCTTTGACGGATTTATAACAAATTTACGCACAAAACTTCCATGCATGAACTCCTTGGCCCTGACCTGTTTAGCAGCCGCCACAGCCGGGATAACCTTTTCATCTTCTTCGGTCATCAGCCTGTTTTTGATAAATCCAATAATTATAAAGGGCGCTTCTCTTTGGATTGCTTTTTTTGCAAGCTCCCTGAAGGTCTGGCCCTTGAGGATTTTACCCACATCTGGGGTGTAGATATTGGCGGTTCCGGCCTTTGAGAGTAGAAGATTGCTGAAAATATTCATGATTCCTGGAGTAATGCAGCTCCTGGCAAGGAGCATTTCTGAAATCTCACCCAGACAGACAACCTCATCGACTTCCGTAGCCTTTAGATGTTCACGGTTGACTGAAAGTTGCAGCTCTATCACCGTATGCACTTGAGGATTCTGTTTTTCAATAAGCATTGCAGTAAGGGTAGATGGTGCATCAGCCATGGGCCCTTGTGCCGGGTCAGTCAATATCACCGCAGCCTTTGCCCTTTTCATGCCTGCATGTTCCAGAACCTCGGTATCGCTGGGGCTTCCAAAAATAGTGATAAGACCTGCCTTTGAATTTTTTTTGGGTCTCCATTCAGGGCGGTTTTCCCACAGCTCCATATTCTGCACCACAAGAACAACATCCAGGGGATCCTCCCGCACGCCAGCCTGGAGCTCCCGCACCACACCACGGGTCATCCTGTTCAAATTCAGAATCACAACATGTCCGCTCATGCTTATCATCCGAAGAAATCCTCCCCAGCACCAAGGTCATCAAAGTACTTCTTCTTAATGGAGAATATCGAAAGCTCGGTGTCCTTCTCCTCAACAAGGTTATTGCGAGAAATCAGGATAAGCCTGTCACCCTTAACTAAAACCAGTCCGCCATCGGGCAGGTTGCTCGAACCAGACTGAGGCACCAGCCAGAATGAGGCATTCGGTTTTCCCTTTGGAGACCTGTCAATTCCAACAGCAACCGAGGGGTAATCATCATTATCTAAAAAATGCATCTGAACAGAACTAAAACTTCTGCCAATAAATTTTTTTGGTACAGGCACAGTATAAAACTCGCTCGTCATTGGGGAGTACTCCATGAACTCATTGAAGATCTCCGTAATTCCAGGATTTAAAGCAGCCTCTCCAATCAAAAGTTCACCAAACTTCCAACTGATAAGGAACTCGACTCCCTCAAGGGGCGATGCATAACCCAGGCTTTTTTCTTTTTGAAGCTCAACTATCATTGGCGATTCAGGTGCCCGGCAATAGGCGGCTATTGCAGACATCAGGGCTGCGTTGTCCCTGTCCCTCAAACGATCTTTTTTCCAGGGGGATAAAACAATTATTCCCCGTGCAGTGCCAAGGTCTGCATTGTCGAGTACATCTACTTTTAAGGGATCTCCGGAAACAGCGAACACTTTCTTGAAAATATGCACATTTCGATACTTCAGCTTTCCTGCCGAAGCACTTACCACCAGGATAAATTCTCTGCCGCCCAAAGCTAAATTCACATGCCTTACAATATTTTCAAGATGCCTGTTCTCGCCAATTATTACAACATGGTCTTTAAGTTTGGTGTTTGGAGGCTTTTGTCTAAGATACTGGGCGTTCTGAATCTTCCTGACAAGTATCGCAACAATAAGGCCGGTAATAAGGGCTATAAGACAGACACCGAGAATCAGAAGCACTGTAACTTCTATCATGCCAAAAAGTGAAACCGGCTCTTTGTCTTCGATTCCTGAAAATAGAATAATGATAATATGCCAGTAGGATTCAAAGTAATTTGAAAATGGCCCTGGTGATTTGGCAAACAGTTTTTCCGTTAAGTAAAGAAGATTTGTCCCGGCAATCCAGACAAGTATAATCAGTACAAACAACCGCCGAACCTGGCTCAGGCGATTCAAATGGCTTACAGAGCGAAGCTGTACCTTATAGTTGGAAAGTATCCTCAGGAAAATACTTTTTAAATTTTTTGGTTTTTCTTTCAATCTTATTTGACTTCTTCTGCCTTATTTTTACAGCAACAATTCACAAAAACTAAAAAAATAGTTGCAGGGACACAAGGCATTGCACCCCCGCAACTTTAATCTTTTTTTTATCAAAACCTCAATCTATGACAAAACCTTTTTTGCTTCTTCTTTGGTTTCATAAATATGCGGTGCCACGTCTCGCTTCTGGAGTTCCTCTCCGAGTTTCATCCGCATGAAGGTGCTTGTTGTGTATCTTGTAACATCATCATACAGGTCTTCAACGAGCCTTTTAACCATGTCCATGTAAGTATCAACAAGCTCAGGATCAATGTTAAAGTTGTCGTAGTTTACAATGGCTTTTACCGGGCTGGTTGCTGAAGCCAGGGATTTTCGTACCTCTTCATTTACCGCCATTATATCATCAATACAGCTGATAGAAAAGCCTTCAAAATTTACAAAAAACAGGTTCTTTTCAGAATCAAAAGTAAGGCGATCTTCCAATGGAAAGCGCAGCATCCTTTCCTTCAATCCCATAGGCTCCGGCAGGAATATCCGTGCATCCATGGGGACAGGGTCTTCAAACAGCAAGGGGCGGAAGTCCATATGCATGAGGATGTCCTTTTCTATATCCACACCAGGTGCGACCTCGGTGAGAACCATGCCTCTTTTGGTAAGCTTGAATACACATCGTTCAGTGATGAAAAGCACGGGCTGTTCCTTCTGGAGAGCATAGTCACCGCTGAATGTTACATGTTCGACCAGCTCCACAAACTTTTTAACTTTTCCTTCACTATTTATTATCAGCTCTCCGTTTTCAACGGAAAGCTTTAAGCCGCCTGCTGTGAACGTACCTACAAAAACTATTTTTTTGGCGTTCTGGCTGATATTTATGAACCCGCCAGCTCCGGCAAGTTTTGGGCCGAATTTGCTGACGTTGAGGTTGCCCTTTTTATCTGCCTGGGCAAGTCCCAGAAAAGCCATATCCAGACCGCCTCCATCGTAAAAATCAAATTGATACGGCTGATCAATAACTGCTGCGGTGTTGACCCCAGCCCCGAAATTAAGCCCGCCAGCCGGGATTCCGCCAATTATTCCCGGTTCTGCGGTCAGGGTTACAAATTCCAGGATATTTTCCTCACTGGCGATCTCTGCCACGCCTTCCGGCATCCCGATCCCCAGATTTATTACGCTGTTGGCTTCCAGCTCAAAAGCTGCACGCCTTGCAATTATCTTTCTTTCGGTCATGCCCATTGGTTCCACAGACTGCATGGGAACCCTGATCTCACCGCTGAAGGCAGGGCTGTACTGCTCTGAAAAGGTCTGCCAGTGATACTCTGGTTTTGATTTTACAATACAATCCACAAGGATTCCCGGAATCTTCACCTGCTTGGGATTCAGGGAGCCAGCCTCGGCAATCCTTTCCACCTGGACGATTACAAAGCCATTGGAATTTTTTACAGCCATTGCAAGAGCCAGGGATTCCAGGGTAAGAGCTTCCCGCTCCATTGTAATATTGCCGTCGGTATCTGCTGTGGTTCCTCTTATAACAGCCACGTTGATGGGGAATGGTTTATATGCAAGATAGTCAATGCCGTCAAACTGTACCTTTTCGACAATGTCTTCTGTTGTGATGTCGTTGAGTTTTCCTCCGCCATTGTCCGGGTCAACAAATGTGCAAAGCCCTACGGTGGTAATTGTTCTCGGCTTTTTGGATGCAATATCCCTGTACATATGCGCAAGCACGCCCTGGGGAAGATTGTAGGCCTGTATTTTATTCTCAAACGCCAGCTTCTGGAGCTTTGGAGCAAGGCCCCAATGTCCGCCCACAACTTTTTTAAGCAGACCTTCATGGCCAAAATGGTTGAGTCCCTTCTCCTTGCCATCACCCTGACCAGCAGCATATACAAGGGTCAGATCCCGTGGACTACCGATTTCTAAAAAAGTATTCTCGATTGTGACGGCTAATTCCTCAGGACAACCTATACCTACAAAACCACCCATTGCGATTGTGTCGCCATCCCTTATAAGCTGTACAGCCTGCTGGGCGGTAACGACCTTCCCTTTTTTTGTGGACATGGGTGACAGGTTTGACAACATTGGATGATCCCCCTTACTGACATCGCCTTGCTCGGTCATGGTCTTCTCCTGCTTTAAAAGTTTTTTAATAAACTGCCATGGGCAGACCAGCTTATGATGAATCCGTTGCCCACAACAAAATATGAAAGAATTGTAAGCGTTTGTGGTTTCTTTCATACAAATTATGTTAAAAAATATTGATAAAATTTATAAATAATAATTGCTTCCGGGCATGTGACAATGAAAAAGTCAGCCCGGCATGGCTATGGGTACAAAAAATCAAAAATTTTCTTATACAAATATCCCAGCCTGCTCAACAGCTCAAACCGCTAACACGTGGGAATTACGACAATAATACATGGTATGTTTTGAAATCGAACACACTATATTACTTTTTTATTAATTTATCAAGCCACTAATTTTGAAATGCTTCCTGTGGATTTGTTCAGGCAGATTTTTACAACATATTTATGCGAAAAATCTGCCTGAAGAACTTCGGGGTATACTTTTTTGAGTACTTGTCACAGGTACTTCAAAGTTGTACTTCCTGGATGTGCTTCCGGCTGTTTTGTTTTACCTGCCGGGTTTATTTAAGCGGGTCTATTCAGACGGGTCTATCATTTCTTCAACCTTGCCTTCGCCGCTTACCTTAAAAAGCACAAAGCCATTGCTGCGAGCAAATGTTTTTACATCTTCATACATGACAGCCTGAATCTCATGCTTTTTACTTGTATTTTTTGCAAAATAATTAAGGCACATAAGCCCGTCTTCCTTGCTCATGAAAAAAGGGACATAGGACAGGTTTTTCTCTTCATCAATCTGCCCCAGTATATCATCACGCACTCCCTGGCTTTGTATCACAACCCATACCCAGTCTTCGTCTTTTATTATTGCACCCAATTCCTGCTCCTATTATTTTGTTTGTTAGTATAGCAAATTAAAATAGATTAACTTCACACCAGCAACTTTGCACCCCTATTGTTCATCAATCCTTGTTTCAAAGGCACACTCCAAATTCCTGTCTTCATTCTCCATATATTTTTCTCGAATCGCATTGATAATATCAAAAACAGCTAAAAATGCATCAACAACCTCTGGATCAAAATGGCTGCCCGATTCTTCGGTTACCATCTTTAGAATTTTATCATCGGGCCATGGTGGTTTATATGCCCGTTTAGATGAGAGGGCATCAAATACATCTGCCAGAGCACAAATTCGAGCAGCCAGGGGAATATCTTCGCCTTTTTTGGGTTGCCCGATTTTGGGATCGCAGTGAAGGGCATTTATCTCTCCTGGATACCCGGTTCCATCCCATTTTTCATGGTGGTTGATCGCAATATCACCCGACAAAGCATCCAACTCCGATGTAGAATTACTAAAGAGCCGGGCACCATAGACCGTGTGGAACTTCATCTTTGCATACTCTTCATCGCTTAGTCTGGCGGGTTTTTTTAATATCATATCTGAAACCCCCACCTTCCCGACATCATGGAGCATAGCTGCGATCCTTATCAGGTCTTTCATGTGTTTGCGTTCTTTTTCATCAACATCATGCATCAAGGCCCATTTATTATATATTTCCGCAGAGTATGCCCCAACCCGCTGAACATGTGCACCTGTTTCAGACGGGTCTCGAAGTTCAGCCATTTTTATCATTCGCAATACAAGCTCCCTGGTCATTATGCCTCGATCAATGGCCACCGAAGCATTATTGGCAAATATCGGCAGGAATGTCTGGGCTTCTTTGGAAAAGGGGATCGATGCCCCTGTTTCTTCCTTTGGATTGATAATTTGAATCACTCCAATAACAATGCCCATTGAGCTTTTGATCGGTATAGTAAGCATAGAGGTTGTTTTGTATCCAGCAGAGCGATCAAGAGCTGGATTAAAATGAAACGGCATATCCGGCTCAATATTGTACACATCGTCTATGTGCAGGGAACGACCCTTCATTGCAACATAGCCGACAATCGATTGATCATTAATGGTAAAACTTATATTGGAATAGACAGCCTTATCTACTTCTCCGGTTTTTATCAGAGTATCGTTTTGCACATAGCTGAACTTTAGGCTGTCGTTTTTCACCAGATAAATGGTTCCTGCATCTGCGTCCGACAGCCTTCGGCTTTCTGTAAGTATACGATCTAGTATTGCATCAATATCCTTTAACTCACCAAGAGATTCGGATATTTTCAAAATGTTTTTCACACATTCAATTGGTTCATTTTGCTGACAATAGTCGACCATCTTATTTCTCCATTACTCTTTCCTTCATAAAAAGAAATATCTAACCACGATCATCATCACATTTTTTTATACCATAAACAACTAATTAAGGGACGTAGCTGCACAGGGGTTCTTCAGCCATGTAACTTCCTGTTGCTTCAAATGCTCTTGCCCGGCATCCTCCGCAAACCCGCTTGTACTCGCACCTGCCGCACTTGCCTTCAAGTTTTGAGAAATCCCTTAGGTCATTAAAAACCTTTGATTCCTTCCAGACCTTATCAAAAGGCTCCTTTGTTATATCACCGCAGGGAACATCAAGAAAACCGCAGGGCTTAACCATGCCGACGTGGGAGATAAAGCAGAAGGAAGTCCCGCCAAGACAGCCCCTGGTTACAGCGTCCAGGCCGTGGGTGTCAAAGGTGACTTTTTTGCCATCCTCCTTTGCCCGCTGCCTGAGAATCCTGTAGTAGTGGGGTGCACATGTTGCCTTCAACTGCATGGCGGATGCGTCCTGCTGGTCGTAGAACCAGTTCAGGGTTGTTTCATACTCATCGGCAGATATGCCCTTGTCAATTATATACTTGCCCCTGCCCGTTGGAACCAGCAGAAAAATATGGTGCGCCACTGCCCCAAGCTTGATTGCAAGCTCCTGTATCCGTTCTATCTCGTCTAAGTTTTCTGTGGTTATGGTTGTATTGATCTGAAATTCAAGGCCAGCGTTATTTGCAAACTCAATCCCTTGAAGCGCAGACTTAAATGCTCCATCAACCTTTCGAAAATTGTCGTGGGTTTCCTTATTTGCACCGTCCAGGCTTATGCTTATCCGCTTTATACCCGATGCCACCAGCTTTTCTGCACTTTCCTTTGTGATGAGCGTGCCATTAGGAGCCATGACCATTCTCAGCCCTTTGCTGTCGCCATATGACGCAACATCATAAATATCATCACGCATCATTGGCTCACCGCCAGTCAGTATTACTATGGGCGATCCAACCTTTGCTATCTGGTCAAGCAGGGTAAATGCCGCCTTTGTGTCCAGCTCGCCCTCGTAAGGCCCGCAAGTCGCTGCTGCACGGCAGTGAACACATGATAAATTACAATTACGGGTTATTTCCCATGCAACAAGCCGGGGTCCGGAATCGCCTCCGTGACCGCCCGGGTGTTTTTTGTGTGAATGCTGCATTGCCGAAGAATTTGTTCCTTTATGTTCCATTATTTTCCATCCAGTACTTGTGCTGCATCAATAGCAAAGTATGTTAAAATCATATCAGCTCCTGCCCTTTTAATTGAGGTCAGGGTTTCCATCATAACTTTTTCTCCATCAAGCCAGCCGTTATTGACAGCGGCTTTTATCATGGAATACTCCCCGCTGACGCTGTACGCAGCAACGGGCAGATCAAACTCCTGGGTTATGCGATAAATCACATCCAGGTACGCCAGCGCAGGCTTCACCATCACGATGTCGGCCCCCTCCTCAATATCCATGGAGACCTCACGCATTGCTTCCAGCCCGTTTGCCGGGTCCATCTGGTAGGTTCGCCTGTCCCCGAACTGCGGCGCAGAATCGGCTGCCTGACGAAAAGGCCCATAGAACGCCGAGCAGTACTTGGCAGAATATGCCATGATCGGCACATTTGCAAAGTCGCTTTCATCCATAAGCTCCCGGATTTCCCTGACCCTGCCGTCCATCATGTCCGAAGGTGCAACCATATCTGCACCAGCCTTTGCATGTGAAACCGCTGTCCTGGCAAGGAGATCAAGGGTAGAATCGTTATCCACCTCATTTTTGTCAATCATCCCGCAGTGCCCGTGGTCAGTGTATTGACACAAACAAACATCGGTTATAACTGCAAGATCCGGCACCTTGTTCTTTACTTCCTTTACTGCCCGCTGGACTATCCCGTTCTTTGCATAGGCCTGCGTCCCCAAGGCATCTTTCTTGTCTGGTATACCAAAAATTATCACTGCCGGGATACCAACATCTTTCGCTTTTTTAGCTGTCTTGACAAGGTTGTCAATCGACTGCTGATAATGTCCGGGCATAGACTCAATCGGGTTTTTCCTGTTCTTGCCGGAAATCGCAAAAAGCGGCAACACAAGATCATCCTTCGACAAAACCGTCTCCCTTATCATCCTGCGAAACGCCTTGCTCTGCCTCATCCGCCTGGGCCTGTAATCGGGGAATATCATATTATTACTCCTGAAGATTTATTATTTCTAATTGTTGAATTTATTTTCCAAATTATTGGTTACTGATTCTTTTTTTCTCGCTCCATAACCTGACCACGAAGCAAGTCAAATAAAATATATAATCCCTTTAACCTGAAACTTCAAACATTTTTATAAGGAATTGTATGAATTTAAAATGATGACCGAAAACCACAGGGAATTCCAGCATATTGATATTGAATCCTGGCAATATCAGTCCAGGCTCCGAGCTTTAATATCAGGCTGACCAGGGTCTTTATTAAACTTCTTTATGTTTTTTAAACAATAATATATAATATCGGTATAATTTTTTTTAGCAATTTTCGAAAAAGGGAAAAGGAAAATGGGAAATCAAATGATAATTGAATTTTCTGAATTGCCCGGCAAATTGCGGAAGCATACAAAAAGGGAATTATAGATATTTTTGAAGCAAAGGAAAAACTTCAAGAACTGCTCAACACAAAGCGTTTATTCGTACCAGGGTTATGCCTTGAAACAAGTATTTTGGGGGATTTTACGGGGATAAAGTCTTTTGCAAATTTTGGGGTCGGAGCCTCATGAGGTGCGCTCCCAGGCAGAGCCTGGGAACGAGAGAAAAAATTATTCCGTGCCTGAATAAAAAATAGGATTCGCGGTCAAGGTCGAGGCGGATAATAAATTAAACCGCAGGCGTACTCTGTTGTACGCTGAGATTGGCCTCGAAGACAATTTTCACACTGGTACTATGATATACCTATTTCTTCGTCGGTTAAGTAGCAGGCTGGATCGGGGGCCCAGAGGTCGTCGGAGACGGCTTCGGCTCTAACCCGGAAGTTTCCGCCGCAAATGTTCAACCACTTGCATTTGGCGCATCTGCCCTTTACATGGGGTCTTTTATCTTTAAGCTTGCCCATCAGTGGCTCTGCGGTGTCAGACCAGATTTCCGAAAAGGGTCTTTCACGGACATTCCCAAAGTCGTAATGCCGCCAGAACTGATCCGGGTGGACACTGCCATCCCAGCTAACACAGCCGATTCCACGACCTGAGCTGTTGCCTTCGTTCATCTTCAAAAGCTCAAGTACCTCTGCTGCACGCTCCGGGTTTTCCTTCAGCAACCGCATATATACATAAGGCCCGTCTGCATGGTTGTCTACGGTCAGCACTTCCTTTTCCAGCCCCTTGTCATGGAGCTGTTTTGTTCTGTCCATTATCAAGTCTACGACCTTTCTGGTCTCTTCGTGGGACAGGTCGTCCTTAACCAGCTCAGATCCACGGCCAGCATACACAAGGTGGTAGAAGCAAACCCTGGGTATGCCCATTTTTTCCAGAAGATCGAAAATTCCCGGCACTTCAACTGCGTTAAATTTGTTGATAGTAAACCGCAATCCAACCTTGATTCCAGCGTTCTGGCAGTTTTCTATGCCTTCAACCGCCTTTTTGAAAGCACCGTTTACTCCCCTGAACTTGTCGTTAACATCCTCCAGACCATCCAGGCTGATACCCACATAGGATAGCCCAATGTCCTTCAGGCGTTTTGCTGCATCTGCTGTAATCATGGTTCCGTTGGTTGAGATTACTGCGCGCATCCCTTTTTTCACAGCATATTCTGCAAGATCATAAAGGTCTTTTCTCACAAAAGGCTCACCACCGGAAAACAGCATCACAGGCGAACCAAAATCTGCAAGGTCGTCAATCAGCGCTTTGCCTTCTTCGTTGGAAAGCTCGCCTTTAAATTCCCGGTCATCGGCGTGGGCGTAGCAATGTACGCATTTCAAGTTGCACCTTCTGGTGATGTTCCACACAACCACCGGTTTTTTATCAATTGCAAACTGTAACAGGTGAGAAGGCAGTTCTTTTGAGGATCGCCCGTACCTGAGCGCATCGGAAGGCTCTACGGTTCCGCAGTAAAGTTTAGATATACCAATCATGTTTTATTATACTTTCAATCTATATTGTTGTCATTTTCAGGCCCGCTGTCACTATCAGGCCCGATGTTATTATCAAGTTTGTTTTCATTATCAGGTTTGTTTTCATTATCAAAAACATCGTCATTGTTAGATCCATCGTCATTTTCAGACTTTTCCAACTCTGTCTTTTTTATTTCTTTTTTTATAAGGCTGTCAAGAAAACTATTTGGATTTATAAGCCCTTCTCTTGTGATGAAGAACCTGTTGATATGGGTCATTTCACGTATAAGCTTCAACCCATTCTCGAAATCCTCAGCTATCTTGTCAAGGAAATAGTCCGGGTCCATGGAATCGAGTACAAACTGTTCCATAATATAATCAATTGCATCTTCTTCAAAAATAATATTTATACCGTACTCCTTTAAAAAATGGAGTTCGATCTGTTTAATTTCACCTAAAAACGGCTTAATCTTCCCTATCACGCTATCAATATCCATCATATTTTTGCAGTAATAGGAAGCTAAAGTCTCGATTCTTGCAGGGGTAAGGGTCATCTTGTGCCGGTCTGCTATAGCGGTCTTGTTTTTGTTGATATAGTCCCGGATAAACTCGATTTCCCTGTTGGATATTTCCTCGTGAATCTGTTTAATTTCTTCAACCTTGTCAGGATTTGTTAGGTCTTCATAATATTTTTCCGGCTGCTCAAAAACCCTGGCAGTGGCAGGAAACAGGCTAACATCCGCAGATGGGAGACCACGTTCAAACCGCAGCAAGGCTCCTTCGAGGGCGCTCACCAGCCCGCGCGCACCAGTATTTTCTGTGAAAGCTTCCTTTGCAGTGGCCCGCAAAAATTCATCCTCAAACCTGACATCAATTCCATATGCTTTAAAATCGAGTTTTTTACCCAGAATGATGGGGTTGTTGGAGTTTCTAAGTATTTCAAAAAGATCGTCCTCGGTGAGCCTTTCAAAAACTGACCGCACAGGAACCCTGCCGACAAACTCCGACTCAAATCCATACTCTATAAGGTCCTCGGACTTGATATGTTTAAGTATATCGTAACTATCTGTTGCCCCCTGGACATCTGCACCAAAGCCGATTGTCTTTTCATACAGCCTTTTTTGAATAATATCAGAAATATCACCAAAGGCGCCGCTCATTATAAACAGGATATTCCGGGTATTGATGGTGCTGGACTCACGCTTGCCTGTTTTCCTGAAACGCTCAATTTCCTGGAACATGGAAACCGGATCGTGGGGAACCTTCATCTCAATATCGGTTTCTTCCATGGGCTTTAATAAAGCCCTTTGAACGCCAGTCCTTGAGATATCCGCCCCGATCAGATTCCTGCTTGATGCAATTTTGTCAATCTCGTCAATATAGATTATGCCATACTGGGCAAGCTCAATATCATCATCAGCCTCCCGCACAAGATCCCTGACAAGATCATCCACATCGCCGCCCACGTAGCCCGTCTCGCTGAACTTGGTAGCATCGCCCTTTACAAAAGGCACACCGATTTTTTGGGCTATCAGCTTTATCATGTATGTCTTGCCGACACCTGTAGGCCCAACCATCATGATATTATTTTTTACACCGCCAACAATGCTGTCAGCACCGACACCGGTCTCCTGCATATATTTTATTCGGTTGAAATGTGTGCAGATTTTGGTTGCCAGAATATCCTTTGCCTTGTCCTGTTTGATTATATACTGGTCAAGGTATGTTGCCAGGTCTTCGGGCAGGAGGTCAAAGTTCAGCTTGGGTTTTGCCCCTGAATCATTTATATCTTTGCCTTCGATCTCTTCAACAGGGATAACCACGGGGGAGACCAGCTTGACATTCTCTCCGTAACGCTCGGTCAGGAATTCGCCAATCTCTTTCTCTAATTGTTTTGGGCTGGGAAAGTTATCAGTCATAATATCCAATATAAGCATTGCCCCTGCATTATGCAAGGCACTGGTTCTTGAAAAACATCCTTGCCGGCTTCAAGCAGTCCCTTTGAATTCAGGTAAACTTTATCCCAAAAAAACTTTGCCGAAACCAGCTCCCCCCAAAAAAAATATTACGATTATATATGCCTAAATAGTCAAGCCCCGTTTTTAGAAAACTTTGGCTTCGGCGGAAGGTGTATCCAGAAAATCACAACATCCGCATGAAATACAGAGCTTATATCACCGCTTACAGACCAGTCATTGCTTGCATCGTCATAATAGCCAAGCCGTATTTTATCGCTGAAAGTCTCATAAAACAGGACATTTTCAAATGATGCCGGGCATCTGTCCTTAGTGCTGATCCAGTCCATTTTTCCTCCGAAACCATTATTTACAAAATCAAATTATTATGACTGAGTCCGTTTAAATGCCTATTTATCTATTAGTCCACCTTGAAAAATAATTTTCCAATATTATATATATATATCAGTGACTGATGCTGTTGTAAAGACTTCTTGATATGTTTCTCCGGGAACCACAATTATATATTTATCAACCCAGACTTTACAATTAACTGTTTTTAGGTTAAATTGTCTCTGA
>JAOZSB010000391.1 GCA_029939895.1 Desulfobacterales bacterium | reverse complement strand
TGTGCCTGATCTGCGACTTGATCATCCATTGATCCTTCCCCCATTTTCTGACCACACAATACCAGCCTAAAATTTATTTTAGTTTCTACTATTAATTTTTAGATTTAATTATTCTGGTTTGTATTGCCAGTAATGCCGCTAATAATCAGGGCTAACCATTTCCCTTCTGCGACTTTTTGGCAACCGCCCTGGCAGAACTATTATCAGTCGATTTGTTTGATTTTTTTCTAATATATCAAGAAAAAAATTATGAATCGGGATGGCCAAGTGGTCAAATGCTCCACTGGACTAATCTGAATATATGTCCATCAACTTATAGTATATGCCAAGAATTCTATTCAATCAAAATTTTTGAAATTTTTCAAAAATATTATAGTGTTGCGTCACAAAACCTGTACCAAAATAATCAATATTCGCATTTTTTTATTTCTGTGTTTTTTCAAACAATTATAATCCCCAACAAAGGTGTGTCCATTCAATCACAGCCATAAAAAAGTGTAACGGTTACACATATGTAAAGTTACAGATGTGTAACGCCCTGCTAATAATACGGGGAGATACTACTAATACCTAACGGCACAGAAAACAAGGGAATTTAGATAAGCTTTTCAAGGTTGTATTCCTTGATCTTTCTATAGAGAGTCGGGCGACTGACACCCAGAAGACGAGCGGCCTTAGCCTTGTTCCAGTCGGTTTGCTCCAGAGCATCTAATACTTCATCCGGCATGGGAGCCAGGTCGTTTGCTGACGACTGTACACTGTCATCGGTGTCCTGGATGCTCATTTGGTCAAAGGGGTGATCAAGGTTCTGGGGTGACGCACTTTTTTGCAGCAGCATATTGTTATCAGAAATTTTCTTTATTTCCCTTGGCAGGTGATCAATATTGATGAACTGATCATGACACAGGACAAAACCATGCTCTATAGCATGTTCAAGCTCCCGTATATTGCCCGGCCACGAATACTGCATAAAAATATCGAGAACTTCATCTGAAATTCCTTCAATATTTTTATTGAACTTTTTTGAAAACCGATTAAAAAAATTATTCATCAAAAGCGGAATGTCTTCTCGCCTTTCACGTAGCGGCGGGAGTATGACCTCGACAACATTGAGACGATAATAAAGATCTTCACGAAACTCACCAGCTTTAACTTTTTCTCTAAGGTTGCAATTTGTTACAGCAATAACCCTTACATCAACCTTAATTGTTTTTGAATCGCCAACACGTTCAAAGGAATGTTCCTGCAACACCCTGAGGAGCTTTAGCTGCATTGAGGGTGCAATATCGCCTATTTCATCCAGAAAGATTGAACCCTTGTCAGCCATCTGGAAACGCCCTTCCTTATCACCTACAGCACCGGTAAAGGACCCTCTTACATGCCCGAACAGTTCGCTTTCAAGAAGATTTTCAGAGAGTGTGCTGCAATTGACTGTCACCAGGGGATTGTCTGCCCGCGGGCCGTTAAAATGCAATGCCCGTGCAGCCAGTTCCTTGCCAGTCCCGCTCTCACCGGTAATCAACACGGCGGTTTCAGTATTGGAGAGATCCTCCAGAAGGCTGTACACCCCCTGCATTTGAGAACTCTTGCCTATGATGTTGTGAAACTTATAGCGGTCCTTCAGCTCACGCTCAAGATCGGTCAGCCTTGTTACATCCCGAATTACCAGCACTGCTCCCCGATACTGTTCTGCATTACTATCCTTGAGAAGCGAAGTTGTCAGTAGCACAACCTGACCTGTATGCTCCATATGATGACAGTCAACAGGCACATCCTTAACTGGTGTTTGATTTTCCAGGGTTTGTTTTAAAACGCCATGACATGTTTTGCGGCATAATTTTGATTTATCTGCAAATTGTTCCATTATGATGTCTGTGGGCGCAAAGCCACAGATAGTTTTTACTGCATGGTTTGCCTCTATTACTTTTAAATCAGGATCAACTGTTATGATCGCGTCCTTAATGCTTCCAAAAATTGCTTCGAGGTTTTGCCTGTTAGTCTCTTTTTCCTCTTCCAGCCGCCTGTTTTTATCAATCAGTGATTTGTGCTTAATGGCATGATCTGTGACACGAAGAAGATCCTCTTTAAGCACTGGTTTGGAAATATAGTCAAAGGCTCCCAGCCGGACAGCCTCTGTTGCCGTGCTTACGTTCGGTTCGCCGGTTATCATTATGACGGGGCAATCATGGCCCTGCGCCTTTACCTCCCTGAGGATATCAATTCCTGTGTGTCCGCCCAGGATGATGTCGGTTATTATCAGATCAAGATTTGTGCTGGTAATTATTTCAAAGGCAGAATCATAGTTTCCTGCGGATAGAATTTCATATCCCTGTTTTTCAAGGTGCGACTTAAATGAAAAACGGATGATTTCCTCATCATCAACGAGCAAGATTCTATTGGCCATATCAGAATTTCCTAATTTTATGTATCCAGTTATTTTTCAGACTTTAATTTTATACCCAGCCATTATCAATTGGCAAGTCAATTTTAACCTTGGTATATTCTCCTTCAATGCTGTCGAAGAGGATTCTGCCCTTATGATTTTTTATTATTTCGTGGCTGATATTCAAACCCAGACCAGTACCTTCACCTGCTGGCTTTGTTGTAAAAAAAGGATTACAAAGTTTTTCAAAAATATTTTCCGATATCCCAATACCATTATCAAAAAATTCAATACGGATATAAGAGTTCTCCTCAAGATACACGGGTTTGACAATAATGGTTATAAATTTTTCCGGGTTTAATCCGGGAAATCTGGCATTTACTGCATAGCGTGCATTACTGAGCATATTTATAAAAACCTGCTGAAGTTCCTGGCTGCGGGCTTTTATTTTTGGCAAATCCAAAGGTGCATCAATTGTCAGCTTAATGCCATCCTTGGTTATCTGTTTTTCCGAAAGGGCCAGTGTCTCAGAAAAAATATCCATGATGTTGGCCAGGCTGTATTCTTCTTTTCGGTCACGGGAATATTTCAGGAGATTTTTAACAATTTCTGCAACCCGCTTTCCAGTATCAATAATCCGCTTGGAGATTTCTCTATTTTCTTCAAGCGCATTCACCTTGTCTCCCTGATTGGAAGCCTGATCCCGCAGGATCTCAGCACAACTGATAATGCCGTTTATGGGATTATTTATTTCATGGGCCACACCAGCGGCAAGTTCGCCAAGGGAGGCGAGGTGGCCCGCGCGCATGGCTTCGGCCTGAAATGCTTTTTGCTCGGTAATATCACGCATCAGGATAATAGTTTTATTTTCTTCGTCTGTGTCGGCAAAGGGTGAAAAAACAAGCTCAAGGATGTTGCCGCCTTCGATACTTGCCTCAACCTGCAAAATCTTTTCGGTTTTTGCAGCTTTTTTCATCAGGCAGTATTTGCATGGCTGGCTAAACCCGTAGTATTTTGAATAACAAATTCCCCCTGTGGCACCTGGAAAGCTTGCTTCAAAAAATTTATTTTGAAACTCAATGGTATAATCCCCGGCAACAATATACATACCCTGCCCAATACCGTTCAACACGCCCTGTAGCTTATCACGCTCGGCCTGCAGGAGTGCGGTTCGTTCTTTTACCAGGTGTTCCAGATCTTCCTGATGTTTACGATTTTCTTCCTCAAGGCGCAGCTTCTCATCATCAAGGTGCTTAACCCTTGCTGCATTATTAACAACCTTTAAAAGCATTTCCTTTGAAATTGGCTTGGGAAGATAGTCAAAAGCACCCGCCCGCAAAGACTCGGCAGCGGTTTCAATATTCGGCGCACCCGTCATCATCACGACCTGCACATTCGGGGATGCATCTTTTATTAAGCGAAGGAGATCAACACCTGTAATCCGCGGCATAACAATATCTGTAACAACAACATCAAAAGCAGTACTTGATAGTTGACCCAGAGCATCTTCTGCATCACATGCCATACTCACATCATGCTCATCCTTACCAAGCAGTCTCTGCAAAGTGTTGCGTATGCCCTTTTCATCATCTATTACAAGTACTTTTGCCACAAAAAAAACTCCTAATAAACTTAAATTAATCGATGTGCCAGAATGAAAACTGCCTTCACGCTCAATCTCATCGTTGGAAAAAAAACATAATCCTCAGCGTACAACTGAGTACGCCTGCGGTTATGTTATTTTTTCCGCCTCGATCTTGAGTGCGAATTCAG
>JAOZSB010000390.1 GCA_029939895.1 Desulfobacterales bacterium | reverse complement strand
AGTCCTGAAATTATTTTTTTACTATTCACTAAAATTTATTTTTTGCGGCTTTGTTCCCCAGATAACGCTCTGGGTTCCAAACATGAAGCTCTTATAATCAACCCTCATAAAACCGGCCCTTAACATTACTTCCTTTAATTGCTCTGGAGTTTTAAATGCCCTTGTAGACTTTGCAAGGTAGGCATAGTCGTCTCCATCCCCGGAAAAAAGCTTTCCATAAAACGGCAGGGCATACTTGAGGTAGATATCGATCATTGGAGCGACCAGGCTTTTGGGCGGCGGTGCAGTATCAAGGCAGAGAACCATCCCCCCAGGCTTTACTACCCGGAGCTGTTCAAAAAAAGCCTGGTTGATGTCAGAAACATTGCGCATCAGGTAACCAGAAAAAACCACATCAAAGAAGTTATCCTCAAAGGGCAGGTACTGTGCGTCTGCTGAACACCAGCAGATGTCTTCACCATGCTTTCTTTTTCTTCCGGCTGCCATCATCCCGAATGTAAAATCTGCTGCCACCACAAGGCTCGATGGATACCTGCGCTTTGCTTCCAGGGAAATATCCCCGGTTCCTGCACCAGCGTCTAAAATTTTAATTTGCGACCTTACCTGTCCGGGCTGCCCCGCTTCATTGATCTGCGCCCTGTTGATTAGAAAACGCCGCCATGCCCTGTCCTGCCCTGCTGTTATCAGGCGATTTAACAGGTCATACCGGCCTGAGACCCTTTCAAACAGCTCTTGAACGTACTTATCTTTTTTATCTGGTTTTGTCATATTTTAATTTTTTTGGATAAATTTTTCCGCAGGATTTAAAGGCAGCATCAACACAAACTGCCATGGGCAGACCATCTTATGAGTTTATTCACTGCCCACAACGAAATATGAAAAAATTGTTACATCTTAATAATTACTTTCATACAAATTTATTGCGAAAGGTCTGTCTCCGTAATTCCGTTGTTGGTTTTAGGCTTAACAGGATCACCTGAATCACCACTGGTTGCAGGTTTACTGTCTGCTGCCGGCGAATCTTTGGTTGTTGTACCACTGGGAGCATTGCTGGTGGAAGTGTTTCCCTTTTTTACGTTACCGGGCTTATTTGTTGAAGTTCCCTTTGACTGGCTGCCAGATTGACCTTTCAGGCGTTTTTTTAAAGCAGCCTGTTCCTTTTTTAAAGCTTTCACTTCCTGCCTCAAGGCATCCAGCTCTTCAAGTCCTGCGGATAAGTCGTCCATGCGGGCTTTCATTTTAAGGAATTTTTTTGTTGATTCCAGTCTTTCCAAATCAAGAAGATGCTCAAGGCTGGCGGTGCTTACCATGTTTTTTTCAGCATCTTTAATCCCGGCTTTCAATGAATCCTGTTTTCTGACCAGGGCAGCCACGTCCGCAGAAAACTCGGCATCAAGGGTTGCAAGCTTTTTATCTGTTGCCTTTTTCAAGGTGTCAACTTTACTGCTGACCTTCCCTATTGACCTGGATGTGGTTTTTTTGCCTGCCTTGTCAGTATCAATCTTTTTAACATTTTTCCTGATCCCGGCAACATCGCGTTTTCGTGCCGCAGAATCCGCAGTCAGCGCAGTCAGCTTGTCATCATGATCCTTGTCCGCCTTGCTGAAACGCAGCGACATCTTCGCAACCCTGGCATCTATTGCATCGGATAGTTTTTTCACGCCCTGGGCACCTGAAACATGAATTTCAGTGGCCCGTTTTTTCATGTCCATATAACCAAGAATCAGCACGGCAAAAACCAGGCATGGTATAACAAGGCTCATAATCGTGACCTTGAGGTTAAGACGTTCAATCTTCAGCCCGTCAGCCTCCTGCTTCATATACGCTTCAGGAGACTCGCCCTCAATATCTTCATCTTCATCGCCAAAGGTTATGTTGAAATCATCTTGTTTGCTTGTCGTCATTAAGTCCTGACTTTCACCATATAAGGCTGATTTATTTTACTCCCACTCTATTGTGCCTGGTGGTTTTGAGCTTATATCGTATACAACACGGTTTACGCCATCTACTTCATTTATTATCCTGTTGGAAACCTGCGCCAGCAGCTTGTGCGGGAGCCTGGCCCAGTCTGCGGTCATGGCATCTTTACTGGTCACGGCCCGGAGTGCTGCAATGTTTTCATATGTCCGGGAGTCGCCCATTATGCCGACGCTCTTAAGGGGCAGCAGAACAGCAAAGGACTGCCACAGCTTTTTGTAGTACCCGTTCTTTTTTATCTCATCAATAAAAACCGCATCTACTTCACGCAGTATCTTGAGCCTTTTAGCAGTAATTTCGCCAATTATACGAATGGCAAGCCCTGGCCCTGGAAAAGGCTGCCGCCACACCAGATCTGCTGGCAGGCCGATTTCCTTGCCTAAAAGCCTTACCTCATCCTTGAAAAGATACCTCAACGGCTCCACAAGCTTGAGCTTCATGTCCTTGGGCAGTCCCCCAACATTATGGTGGGACTTGATAATAGCCGAAGGCCCGCCAAAGGCAGACTCAGACTCAATCACGTCTGGATAAAGGGTTCCCTGTGCAAGGAACTCTGCATCCTTGATTTTGGCTGCCTCTTCTTCAAAGACATCCATGAAGACCTTGCCAATTACCTTGCGCTTCTTTTCAGGATCTGTCACGCCCTTGAGGGGTTCCAGAAATCGTTTAGTTGCATTTACAAACTTTATATTTATATCAAGGCTGCCCGTAAGCCTTTCCTTTAGCTGCTTTCCTTCGTCTTTTCGCAAAAGCCCGTTATCTACAAATATACAGGTAAGTTTTTTTCCAATGGCCTTGTGTATCAAAAGTGCAGTTACAGAAGAATCCACACCGCCGCTAAGCCCCAGGATTACTTTTTTACCCTCAACCTGTTCTGCAATTTCCCAGATGGTCTTGCTTGCAAAGGACTTCATTGTCCAGGCTTTTTTGCACCCGCAGATTGTGAATATAAAGTTATTAAGAACTGCCTTACCCTTTTTTGTGTGCTCCACTTCCGGGTGAAATTGAAGTCCATAAAGATTTTTCTTCCTGTTCTGACAGGCGGCAACTTCTGTGTTATCTGTAAATGCTGTCCTGGAAAATCCCGGAGGCAGCGTGTCTATGGAATCACCGTGGCTCATCCATGTTTGAGTCGGCCCTTCAATTCCATCAAAAAGCCACTTGCTTTTATCCACGTTTAAAAGGGCAAATCCATACTCCCTTTTATCGGCCCTTTTTACCTTACCGCCCAGGGTATCAATCATGAACTGCATTCCATAGCATATTCCCAGGACTGGAATGCCCAGGTTGAAAATTTCCGAGTCAGCCTTTGGGCTGTTTTTTTCGTAAATACTTGATGGCCCGCCAGATAAAATTATCCCATCTGGTTTGAGTTCCTTAATTGCCTCTATATCCATAGACGGGGGCGCAATCTGGCAGTAGACCTTGCTTTCCCTGACGCGCCTTGCGATAAGCTGGTTGTACTGGGACCCGAAGTCTATTATTAATATCATATGCTGCTCCCTGTTTTTTTTGTTAATTATATTAGTTGATTACTTACGATTCTTGACTATTTTACGGTTACTGTTCGAAACCGTTATTTTCGGCGATTGTATTTGTCGATGCGATTGCCCTGCTTTGAGCTGACCCTTGTTTGCCAAACGTTTCTTAATGTGCTATTGACCTCTAACCTGCCTGGAGCCATAGATTTCTAATTATTTTTTCCAGGCATTTCAGCCAATTATTTGAGCCGGCCCCTTGAACCAGGCCATGAGCTGAAAAAGGTATTATAACAGTCACAACGCATGGTGTCAAATTTGCGTTATATTTTCAACCAATTTTTATTTTATTATTCCAAATAAATCACAAACCAGCATTATTAGCAATAAGTATCTGATATGACAAAAAATCAAACAACGCACACAAGAACTCAAATATACGAAATTCAAACACCACAGGAGGCCGAAGACATGATCCGCCTTGGTGTTGATAACATCGGCTCGGTGATCCAGCACGCCAGCTCAATCAAAAACCAGGCACTAAAAGAAACCGTAGACCTTGTTAAATCTGATGGTGCAGACAGCGGACGGGAAAGCTCTATTATTCCGCTTTTTTCTGACCTTACGGCAATCTTTGAAGTGATCAATTATTATGATCCAGATATAATTCATTTTTGCGAGACCGTCACCACGGCTGCAATGGATCAGC
>JAOZSB010000389.1 GCA_029939895.1 Desulfobacterales bacterium | reverse complement strand
CAAGGTCTTGTTCTTTCACTGCAATCAGAAGAAAAACCCGGGCAGTCATTTTTATACCATAACCAGGTACCTATTTTACTTGCCATGATTTTAAAGCGAGCCACAGGGAAAACCATTTCCCGGTACACAGAGGAAAAATTATGGCAACCTTTGGGGATGGAATATTCAGCCTTTTGGATTTTAGACAGCCAGAAGACAAAATTTGAAAAAACAGACGGCGGCTTTAATGCCTGCTCCATTGATTATGCAAAATTGGGCCAGTTACTGCTCAATCAGGGACAGTGGCACGGCAGGCAAATCATTTCAAAAAACTGGAGAAAAGAGTCAACATCACCTGATTTTTCAAAGAAATACTTATTGAATTTATACAATAGAAAAGGTTTGTACTACAAATATCTCTGGTGGGGAGTGGTGACAAATACAGCCTGTGCTCCAGTTGCCGACGGGAGATATGGACAATTTATTTTTGTAGACCATGAATCAAATGTAGTAATTGTAAGAAATGGCACAGGAATGGGAAAAATATCTCACCGGCAATGGTATGGTTTACTTATGGATGTCGCCAGGCAAATAAAAACCATCAACCAATAGCCATGCAATTACCCCCGGATTACTAAATCAAACAGTCGCCCGATACCCTGCAAATTATGGACTGAACAGATTATCATCTTTAAAAATTTCAGATTTGATAAATAAAGTGCAAATATCATCCTTGAAAACTTTTTCAATTATGATATATTGATGTTTATATATCATATTTCAATACTATCGTTTGTCGTAATTTTTAGGTAATATTTCAAGCTTTAAAAGTGCGGCTATGCTTTTGCAGTGTGCTGTTTTTTGCACTACTGGCAAGAGTAGATATTGGCAGGCAAGCTGCCCCTGAATTCTCCAAAAATATGGATTTTTACTTAGCTAATGGAAAATGATTGCCATGAATTCAAAAGTTAGCTTCATAATCTTTTATCTAACGATTATCTTTGTTTTGTTTATAAGAGGAGTACCAGTCCAGGCACAGCAGATTAAAATTGTGACCGAGGACTTTGCTCCATTTCAATACAAAGAAAACAACCAGGTTGTGGGAATGGCAACTGAAGTTGTAAGGGCTGTAATCAGCGGAACCAGCATCAAGGGAGATATAACAATATATCCCTGGGCCAGGGCCTATGAAATTGCCAAAAAAGAAAAGAACGTTCTTATTTTTTCCATTGCACGGACCAAGGAAAGGGAGTCTATTTTTAAATGGGTAGGAACAGTCGCACCATACCGCATTTATTTTTTTAAATTAAAATCCAGGGAAGACATAGTTGTCAATAAATTAGAGGATGCCAAAATATATTTTATTGGCGGGGAATACAGGGACGTCAAACAACAATACCTTACAAGCAAAGGGTTTAATAACATTCAGCTTGTTCCAAAAAGTCATTTGAATATCCTGAAACTTTATGCTGGAAGGGTTGATCTCATTCCTTTTGATGAACTTGGATTCGCTTATAAGGCTCAAAAGCTAGGGTTTAATACATCCAAAATAGAGAAGGTTTTCTTTTTAAATGAAATATCATCAGATCTGTACATGGCTTTCAGTAAAAATTCTTCAGATACTATTGTTCAAATGTTTAAGAAATCCTTAGAAAAAATTAAAACCGATGGTAGATACCAAAAAATTCTTGAAAAGTATGTAAAAAGATAAAATCAAGCTTGCGGCTATAGGTTTTGCCTGTCGCAAAAGTCCATATATGCTTCATATTTCACAAAAATAACAAGCTCCCCCAAATTCCTGATTTGATAAATAAGGCGCAAATATCTTTCTTGAAATTTTTTCCTGTTATGATATTTTGATGTTTACACATCATAGTTCAATATTAACGTTTGTCGTGATATTTAGATAATATCTAAAGTGTCGCTATGCTCTGGCAGTGTGCTGATTTTTGCACTACTGGCAAAGAGTAGATATTGGCAAGATATATTCCATTTTGGAGGATTGGACAAATGAAGAAATCATCATTAGTACTTCTACTCATTATTCTCTTTGCGAACCTATCTTTTTCAGAAGAGTTAACGATATATACTGAACATTCAGGCGAATCAAATTTTAGAAATAAACATGGAGAGCCTGATGGCCACAGTGTCGAAATTGTAAAAGAAATCATGAAACGACTGAATGAAACATTTAGAATTGAAATTGTACCCTGGAAACGTGCGTATTATGAGCTAGAAAATAAACCAAATATAGTTTTGTTTTCGACGACTCGAACAAGGGAAAGGGAGAACAAGTTTAAATGGGTAGGGCCATTAAACACTCTAAAGTGGGTTCTTTATAAAAAGAAAGGTAATCCTATTGAATTAAAAAGTCTTGAAGATGCTAAAAAGTTGAGGTCAATAGGATGCTATCAAGGGGATGCGAGAGAACAATTTTTATTGTCCAAGGGTTTTAAAAACCTCAACAGCTTATTTGGTGAGGACTCAAATCAAAGAAATCTGAGATTATTATCCATGGGGAGAATTGACCTTTGGATAAGCAGCAATGTAGGTATTGCGCAAATATGCAAAGAAGCTAATGCCGATATTTCTGAATTTGAGGAAGCATTGGTCGTGAAGCAGGCATATTTGTATATCGCTTTTTCAAAAAATTCTTCCGAAGCTCTCATTAAAAAATGGCAAAATACGTTAAACGAAATAAAAAAAGATGGCACTTATTTGAAGATTCTATCACGTTATTCTACTGGTAAATATGTTAAAATATTTGACAATCCAATTTTAGACAAGCAATAGAGCCAGTTGCAAAATGTTCAAATGAAACGACCCATTAACATATTTGTTGTCATCGTGTTAGCCTTGCTTTGGCGGTTTTAAATAAAATTTTCGACGAAAAAGCCTGAACACATCAGTCCACCATGCTGCCATAAGTTTTGCCCGTCGCAAAAGCCCATATTTGCCTGATATATCACAATAAATTTACTCCCCTTAAAAACTCCATATTTGATAAATAAAGTGCAAACATCATCCTTGATAACTTTTTCTATTATGATATATAGATGTCTTAATATTGTATTTCAATATTAGCGTTTATTGGGATATTTGGATAATATCTTAAATTTAAAAAATGTGGTTATGCTTCGGCAGTGTATAGAATACTTTATTTCTGCGATCAATTAGCGATGTAAAATCTACTATTGCTTCTGATACCTGTAAACTCAACACCAGTCATGGAATTTGGCTGCACACTTCAATGCGCCGCTTGAGCAGATGGCAGGCTAATATTGCATTTGCCAGGGTGATTTGATGACAGGCTGCACTTTTTAAAATCACACTTAATATCAGACGGTTAAACCATTTAATGAGCAAGGGTGCTCATTAGCTCAATGGCACCAGGCTATTAAATTAATTTTTTTTTTTTACAAATCAGGAGGATCGAGTGATCAAGTTAAAAACGACTTTTTGTTTACTTTTTATTATGGGAATTCTTGCTGCGAGTTTTTCAGCGTGTGCGACGAATGAAGATATCAAAGAGCTGTCAACACAGCAGGATAAAATCAGCTATGCATTGGGTTTAAATATCGGTAATCAATTTTTAAAAGATTATCCATTAAATCTGGAAGCATTATACAAGGGCATCAAAGACAGTCAAAGCGATTCAAAAATGATGACCGATGAAGAAGTGCAAAAAGCTCTCGTGGACTTTCAGCAAAAAATGACAGAAAAACAAATGGAAGCAGCAAAGATGCAAGCTGAAAATAATAAGGCGGCTGGTAATTCTTTCCTGGAGACAAACAAAAGCAAAGATGGGGTCACAACTCTGCCAAGCGGTCTTCAGTATAAGGTAATTACAAAAGGCGATGGGAACTCTCCAAAAGGTTCTGATAAGGCGATCTGTCATTACAGGGGAACCACCATTGACGGAAAGGAATTTGATTCATCTTACAAACGTGGCCAGCCAGCAACCTTTCCCGTAAGAGGTGTTATTAAAGGATGGACCGAAGCCCTCCAGCTCATGAAAACCGGCTCCAAATGGATGCTCTACGTCCCAGCCGACCTTGCCTATGGTGACAGGGGTGCAGGACAACTTATCAAACCAGGCTCAACTCTCATTTTTGAAGTGGAGTTACTGAGTATTGAAGGATAATGTTTTACTGGTGTCGCCGGGAAAGCCTGGCGACACCAAGGACA
>JAOZSB010000388.1 GCA_029939895.1 Desulfobacterales bacterium | reverse complement strand
TTCTTTCAATTAAATTTGACCATAGTGTTGTACCTCTTTTGGATTTCAATCCTAAGCCCCTGACAGAAGGCACCCAGCACCTCCTTTTAAATAAACAGAACAAGAAAAACAAGGAGATAATGGAAGCTTTCAACAAAGGCTTAAAGAAACTTAAAGATTCTGGAAGGATTGATATATTTAAGGATGGCGTTTTGTCGGGCGAGTATAACATTAAAAAATAACTATTAAATACTATTCGTATATTTTTGCATTTTCAATTGATATTTTATTTTTCCTTATTTCTTAAATTTATTAAGTGAGATTCATCATGCGCCATGCAAAACTTACAGTAATTATCATCATTGGAATCATGCTTTTTGCAACGGCAGGTGCTGCCGAAGAGGTAGCAATCGTTACAGGAGAATGGGCACCTTTTATTTCACAAAAACTCCCTAGCTACGGCCCTCACTCAGAAATTGTAGTTGCAGCCTTTAAAGCTGTTGGGGTTGAGTCAAAAATCAAGTTC
Source organism: Desulfobacterales bacterium (assembly GCA_029939895.1). GTDB lineage: Bacteria > Desulfobacterota > Desulfobacteria > Desulfobacterales > JAOZSB01 > JAOZSB01. The sequence goes on along the minus strand of JAOZSB010000388.1, from coordinate 3,662 downwards.
GTACCCTGGAAAAGGGCCATAAAGGAATTGCAGGAAGGCTCCTCCCTGTGCAGCTACACATGGTCGAAAACAGACAAACGGAAAAAATTTGCAACTTTTTCTGTTCCTCTTTTAAATTCAAGGACTGTTTTTATTTTTTTAAAGAGCAAGAACCCAGATTTTGAGTACTCAACAATTGACGCTTTAAAATCCTTCAAGATAGCTGCCCTGGCAGGGTATGCACATGTTGAAACATTCAAAAAGGCAAAGCTTAATCTCGAAATATCAAAAAACCTTTCTACAGCCTTGAAAAAAATCAAACTTGGACGCGTGGACCTGGTTTGCGATAATGAAGCTGTGGCCATCGACATGATCAAAAAAGAATTCTCAGGAGATAAGGGTAATTTTGGTATTTCAAAAAAATCCTTTTCTACCAAAGAATCATACATGGTGTTCTCAAAAAAGGCACCTGACTCAGACAAGTACCGCAAATTATTCAATACTGGTGTTACAAAGATAAAAGCTGACGGAACCTATGACGCAATAATCGCAAAGCTAAAATAGAGTTTTTTTGTAAGTATCTATTAAATTATCATTTACTGATCAACCTTACAACTTAAAGGAGAATTGTCATGCGCTTTACAAAAACTACTTTTATCATTTTGGTTGGAATCATGTTCTTTGCTACGATGGGTGCGGCTGAAGAAGTAACAATTGTCACAGGTGAATGGGCACCATTTATCTCAAAGCAACTTCCTGGCAATGGTCCACACACAGAGGTTGTTGTGGCAGCTTATAAAGCTGCAGGAATTGAAACCAAGGTCAAGCTTGTACCATGGAAAAGGGCTTTAAAGGAATTGAAAGAAGGTACTTCCTTGTGCAGTCATAGCTGGGGGCAAACAGACAAACGTAAAGAATTCGCAAATTTCTCGGTACCTTTATTCAAATCAAGGGATGTCTTTATTTTTTTGAAGAGTAAATTACCAAATTTCGAGTATACATCACTTGATGCCTTAAAAGCATATAAAGTGGCAGGTCTGGCTGGATATTCCCATGTTGAAAAATTCAAGAAAGCAGGCCTGAAATTAGATATGTCCAGCGACCTTGCAACTGCTTTGAAAAAACTCAAACTTGGCCGTGTGGATCTGGTTTGCGAAGATGACGCAGTGGTCATCGACATGATCAAAAAGAAATTCGCTGCTGATAAGGACAACTTTGGATTAAGCAAAAACTCATTTGCCAGCAATGATATGTTTATGATGTTTTCAAAAACAGCACCCGACTCTGATAAGTATCGCGAAAAATTTAATGCTGGTGTTGCAAAAATAAAAGCTGACGGAACCTATGATGCAATAATGGCAAAACTAAAATAAAATTCCTTTGTCAGCACCTACCAAATCATTACGTATAAACTTACAGGGACCGCCTGCGGTCCCTGTTTTTTTTCCATAACTATCCCCATTTTTTACATCAGCTATCTGGGTGAGTAATCCCTGGAATAATACTTATTGATATTTTCTTGAAATATAGAAACTTCATTGATAAAAATAATTATGAACATTTATTTTGGTTAACATGTTCAAAGACTCAATCAGAAATTCAATACTGCACTTTCTTGAGCCAAAGGTGCGCAACCAGAGCTTGAAAGTATTTTCAAAAAACTGTTTTGGTATCCACCGTACTGCTCAAACTTTTTTTTCAGGCCCGCGCATGTAACTGACCACAACGCCAATACACATAATAAAAGCACCAACTTTTAGCGCATTGTTAAAGGCACCCATAAAAAAAGGTTCAAGTTCTGGTGTATAGACCTCCAGTGATTGACCGTTGCTTAACTTAAAAAAGACCATATTAAAAACAAGGCCGGCAAGAGCCACACCGATAACCATGCCCATATTACGGGCGGTTCCTATAGTGCCGGAGGCGATACCTCGACGGGCAGAAGGGACGGCACTCATAGCTGCTGCACTGTTTGGCGGAATAAAAAACGCCATGCCGATTCCACCTATTGCAAGCCGCCAGCATATTGATATAAACTCTGAATCAGGGCCCAGAAGTGATCCAAGATACATAGAGAGGGCAAGCAGGGCCATCCCTACTGAACAAAGTATCCGTGATCCTATGTGATCGGCAAGAATGCCTGCAATCGGGCTTAAAAGGAACAGGAGAGCAAAGGGGGTAACCATTACCACCCCAGCTTTGCTCATGGTGTACCCAACAGGGTTTACGAGATAAAAGGGCATTAGAAAAATCACCATAAAAAGACCAATAAAGGCTATGACGGCTGATATGGCTGGAAGTATGAACATGCGAATTTTCAGCAAATCAGGATCAAAAACTGGGAAGTCCTTTTGTTTTTCAACCTTAACGAACATGACTGCACCTGCCATGGCCATCAGTGCCAACACCGTGGTCTGAACAGAGACAATCCCCCAGTCATCGAATCGGCTCACAAGCAGTATAAAAGAAGTAAAGCAGATCGCCAGAAGCAACGCCCCTGTGTAATCAAAAGGCTCATCACTGGCAATATGCCCAAAATCATTTTTTAAAATCCTTACTGCAAAAAGAAAAGCAATTATTCCGATTGGGATATTGATGTAAAATATTGCCCGCCAGGAAAAATGCTCCACAAGAAACCCGCCGAGTATGGGACCTGCAGTAAGACCAGTGGCAACAACAGTTCCCACAATACCCATTGCCCTGCCCCTCTCATTTGGTGGGAACACATCAACAATAAGTGCTGGTGAGCAGGCCATGAGCATCGCCGAACCAAGTCCCTGGATAGCTCTTGATATAATCAGGAACACTGCTCCGCTGGAAAAACCGCATAATAGCGAACCAGCAGTGAAGACCAGAAAACCACGGCAGTAAACCCACCGCCGTCCCTTAATATCGCTGAGCCTTCCAAAAGCAAGCAGCAGGGATGAGACAGTAAGAAGATATATCATCACAACCCACTTAACCGTGGTAAAAGGAACGGCAAGATCATTCATTACCGCAGGAAGTGCGAGGTTGACAATACTGCTGTCTAAAGTAGACATAAAAACCGCTATCGCAACCAAACCAAAGACTAACCGTTTATCTATATTTTTTTCCATACAATTTCCACTCGAAAACTGGCATATAATAAGCAAACAAGCTAATACTTAAAACCAAGTTTTATAAATAATAAGCTCGTGACTAAAAACGAATTTGATCCTAACAAAACCAATAGCATTTTCCAACAATTAAAAAAAAGAAAAAACACGCACCATCAAATATCCTAACATCATAAATTTTCAATCATTTTTACTTCCAAAAAAAAGAAAACTAAAAAATACTTAAATATTTTTTTGGTAATTGCCGATATGTAATACAAGTTATGCTTTTAGTATTCCTAATCTGCCGCACCTGTCGTACTGCCAGGTTGCTACTAAATATAACGCATGGGGGTGCGTTTATTTTTTGCAAGGCAAATATCAAAATGTAGGTTTATAACGTGGACATGCATCTCATAATTACTAGTGTTTTATCCAAAGATGCCTGGACTAAAAAAATTTCAATATGGGATAAAAATGTTTACTACTCGTAATGCATTATAGCATTCAAAAAAGTAATCTTTTATCCTAATCGAAATTTAAGCATTCAGACCACATCAGTAGTGTCCCGTTTAACTTTTTAGAATAGCACCCAACGTGCTGTAA
>JAOZSB010000071.1 GCA_029939895.1 Desulfobacterales bacterium | reverse complement strand
TTGATGTACCTGATAAAAAATGTCTTCACATCCAATATCAGCGTTATAAAAAAAACATAATCCTCGGCGTACAAAAGAGTACGCCTGTGGTTCTGTTGTTTTTTACGCCTTGATCTTGAATGCGAATCCTATTTTTTCTTCAGGCACGTCCGTAATTTTCCGGGTTGATGTACCTGATAAAAAATGTCTTCACATACAATATCAGCGTTGCAAAAAAAACATAAATGTTTTGTCGAAGATTTTTAGCTTAGATGGTTGATTATTCCAAAGGTCTGGTTATGAAATAAGCAAAAAATCTCCTGAAAAAGTTAAATATTGTTTGCTACACCCTTTCGATTCTTACCCATCCCCATAATCCGTATGGCTTGAACAGGAGAAAGATGATCATGAATACATAGGGTGCAGTATCTTTCACGCCTCCTGGGAAGTATGGGTCTAATAGAAAGCCAGACAGCTCCTGCAGGACTCCAATTGTAATTCCACCAACGATTGCACCGGGAATAGAGTTCAGGCCGCCAAGGACGACTGCTGGAAGCACCAGCAGGCTTAGTTCCCCCACTGAGATATTCAGGCCATTTTTTGCGCCAAGGAAAGTTCCTCCAACCGCTGCTGTCATAAAAGCTATCACCCAGGCAGCGGAGTAAACAAATCGTGCGCTGATGCCCAGGGAGAGTGCAGCCATTTCATCGTCCGCAGTTGCCTGCATGGAAAGCCCCCAGGAAGTGTATTTAAAAAATACGTAAAAAATCACCCACAGGGACATTGCAGCAAGGAAGCTCCATAAATAGACATGCTCAATGATAACGCCCCCAATTTCGAAATATTCCATTGAAAATACTGGAGGGTCAAAAATTCTGGTATCGGTTGACCAGACCAGCCCGACAATACCCCGGAAAACAAACATCAAACCGACAGTTACCATGATGACGGTAAGGATTGGTTCACCGATTAGTCTGTCTAAAAAAATTCGCTCTGTGAGTACTCCCATTATGATAGAAGCTAACAGTGTAAGGATCAGGGCCGATACAAATGGGAAAGGAAAGCTGACCTCCACAAGGTATGTATAAATTGAAAGGCACAGATATGCACCAATGAGCGTAAGTTCGCCCATCGCAAGGTTAAGAACAGAGGAACATTTATAGATAAGCACCCATCCCAGAGCGATAAGTCCATAAATACTTCCGATCATCACACCGTTAACAATTGCCCACATCAGTAGGGTGAATTCCAATTTGCAGCCTCCAAAAGTTTTCAACAGGGCAGTGAGTTATCAAAAAACTACAATGAAGAAAAATTGACTTATTCTTCTGCCATAAAGTAAAATTTCAAAAATACGCACATGTTATAGATTTTAATATTACTCGTATAGATCCATGATCCGCAGATCAGTTTTTATATGTGACTTTCTTCCGTCCTCATAGTTTATTGTCGTATCCATATGGACAGTTGATTTGTCAGAGTAGAGTGCCTCAAGAACGACTTTATATCGTGATGAAACAAAGGCCCGGCGTAATTTTCTGGTTCTTGTAAGCTCATCATCGTCTGCATCAAACTCCTTGTAGAGGTTCACAAAACGCATAACCCTGGCGGTTTCGGGAAGATCCTTATTGGCCTTGAGAATCTGCATTTTTATAAGCTCTGCAACCTCAGGTTTTTGTGAAAGTTCTATGTAGCTTGTGTATGAAAGCTTTTTCTCATCAGCCCATTTTCCAACCACAGCATAATCAATACAGAGAACTGCCGTTACAAAATCTTTCTTATCGCCTATCACCCATGAGTCCTTGACATAGGGGCTGAACTTGAGCCTTGTTTCCAGATACTGCGGGGAGAATGGCTTGCCATCACTAAGAGTCATTACATCCTTTGACCTGTCAAAAACCACAACATGACCATCTTCATCAATGAACCCTTTGTCTCCTGTCAGCAGCCAGTTATCCTTGATGGTCTCTGCGGTGGCCTCCGGGTTCTTGTAGTATCCTAAGAATACTGACGGGCTTTTTGTGAGTATTTCTCCGTCATTGGAAATCTTAATTTCAGTTTCAGGGATAGGCTCGCCAACAGTGTCAAATTTAATATCACCGTTCCTGTGGACAATAGATATTCCTGCAATTTCGGTCTGTCCATAAATCTGTTTTAAATTTACACCCAGAGAATGGAAAAACTTAAAATGGTCGGGACCCATTGCAGCGCCACCAGTGTATGCATTTCGAATATTTGAAAGCCCTAAGTGATCCTTCATCTTCATGTGCACGGTCACATATCCAATCCACTCAAGGATTTTCCAGTAAAAGGGAATAGGCTGCTTTTTAAACCGCATCCCCGCAACATGGTAACCGACTTTGCTTGCAAATTCGTATAGTTTCCTTTTTAGCCATGTGGAGTCGAGGTATTTGACCTGCACCGTTCTGGTCATCTGTTCGTACATTCTGGGAGGAGCAAACATTACATGGGGACCAATTTCACGGATGTTTTCCTGTGCAGTGTCAGGTTCCTCCGGGAAGTTAATTGTATAGCCCTGCTGGAGCCCACAGGAAATCGACATCATCTGCTCGCCAATCCATGCAAATGGTAGGAAGGATACATAGTCGTCGTTCTCATTGCATGGATCGACAGACATCAGATTTTTTCCCATCCTGAGCATATTATAGTGAGTAAGAAGAACTCCCTTGGGAAGAGAAGTAGTTCCAGAAGTATAGAAAAGAAGTACTACATCATCGCCAGTCCCCTTGTTGATCAGTTCATTAAAAAGGTCAGGCTCTTCTTTGTCTAGGGTTTTTCCAAGTTCTATGAGTTCTTCAAAGCTAATAAGGTAGTCATGGTTATAGTCACGCATTCCCTTGGGATTGTCCCATATGATTTTCTTCAGGTTTGTGCAGGCATGGAATATGGAGATGGTTTTGTCTACTTCTTCCTGGCCTTCGCAGAAGATAAATTTGGTATCAGAATGTTCTATGATGTATTTTACTTCATCGATAAGAGAGTCCTGAAAAAGCCACACTCCTATACCCTTAGCGCAGATAGCACCCATTTCGGCCCATAGACCTTCCGGCCTGTTGTCGCCAATCATGGAGACCTTGTCATCATCTTCAAGTCCAAGTGCCTTAAGGCCTAAAGCTATATATTTCACTTTTTTATAATACTGCTTCCATGTGATGGGCCGCCATATTCCAAATTCTTTTTCACGCATGGCGACTTTGCGATCCCAATACTTCTTAGCCTGCTGATTGAAAAGTCTTGGGATTGTCAGATCCTTTGTTATTTCTATATGGCTATCTTCTGGTTGCATAAAGATCCTCTTCTCCGAGATAGGCTTTTATTACACCAGGGTTACTGGTCACTTCTTCGGGTGTGCCATCTATGATCATATTGCCGAAATTGAGTACAAAAACCTTGTCGGAAAGATCCATGACAACTCCCATGTCATGTTCTACGAGAATGCAGGTTACCTTCCATCTTTTTTCCTGGTTAATGTCGAGTATAAATCTGGCCATGTCCTCGACTTCTTCCAGATTGAGACCAGCAAGGGGTTCATCAAGGATTATCAGTTCCGGCTCAAGGGCTAAGGCCCGGCCCAGTTCAACTCTTTTTTGAAGTCCGTAGGGAAGCATTTTAACTGTCTTGTGGCGAATGCTCTCGATTTCAAGGAGGTCAATTATCTCTTCTTCTATGAATTTTCTGGCCTTGATTTCTTCTTTAGCGGTTTTGCCAAAGTAAAAAGTCCCACCCAGAATACCAGACTTTAGGTGGATGTGACGGCCAAGTCGGATATTGTCGAGAACTGTCATGCCTCCAAAAAGCTCGATTTTTTGAAAGGTTCTTGAAAGGCCGAGGTGTGCCCTTTTGTGGAGCTTCATCTTGTTTATCTTTTTTCCCTTGTAATAGACCTCGCCCTTTTGGGGGCGGTATATGCCGTTGATGATGTTCATCATTACGGTTTTGCCAGCACCGTTTGGGCCGATTACAGAGTGTATCTCACCTTTTTGCACTTTCAGGCTGATGCTATTGAGGGCACAAACATTGCCGAAATACATCTCTACATTGGAAAGTTCCAGAAGCGGTTGGGTGACTGCATTGCCAGGTTCGTTCAATTGTGGAGTCTCCGTATGGTCATTTGAAATTTACAAAATTTCAGTTGGATATATTCTATTATGGAGTTTAATGCAAACCAATTCATCAATCTAATATTAGAAAAAGGAATTTTTTTTTCGTCTGGAGTAGTTTTCTATTTAAATTGCAGTAAAAAAACGAATACAAAAAAAACGTAAATTTGACAGAGAAAATAACTTGCCCTCTGGTTTACGCCTTTATGATTCTTTCGGTTTCACGTGCGATTTTAAGTTCTTCGTTTGTTGGAACAACCAGTATCTTCACTTTGCTGTCATTCGTGTTAATTTCGTTTATTCCATCTATTCTCTTACGGTTCTGTTGCTTATCAATGGACAGGCCCATGTGGTCAAGCCCGGCAATTGCGAGTTCCCGAATATCTGGAGAGTTTTCACCAATACCAGCAGTAAATACTACAGCATCAAGACGGCCCAGGACAGCGTAATAGGCACCAATATATTTTTTAATCCTGTAACAGTAAACATCAAGAGCGGTCTTTGCCTGCTGGTCACCGCTTTCAATTTTTTCGAGTACTTCCCGCATGTCATTACTTCCACAAAGACCCTTCATTCCACATTTTTTGTTCATAAGTGAATCAATGTCATTAATTGACATTTCCAGGTGACTTGTCAGGTAGAAGGGCAGGGCAGGGTCTACGTCGCCAGAACGGGTTCCCATGACAAGGCCTTCTAAAGGGGTCATCCCCATTGATGTGTCCACGGATTGTCCATTTTTGACTGCGGTAACGCTTGCACCGTTGCCCAGGTGTATGGTTATTACATTAAGTTCAGAGATCGGTTTTTTAAGGTACTCTGCACATCGGTTAGCAACAAATGCGTGGGATGTGCCGTGGAAACCGTATCGCCTGACCCTGTCTTTGGTGTAAAGCTCGTAGGGCAAGGCGTACAAGAATGCATGGGCTGGTATTGTCTGGTGAAATGCAGTATCAAAAACCGCAATTTGAGGGGCATCTGGAAAGATGCTCATTGCAACTTCAATTCCCATAAGGTTTGGTGGATTATGCAAGGGTGCTAACGGGATGTTTTCCTTTATGGCATCAATTACTTTGCTGTCAATTATTGTGGGGGTCTGAAAAGCCTCGCCCCCGTGAACTACCCTGTGGCCTACAGCGGAGATTTCTGTCTTGTCCTTAATAACAGCTTGTTCTCCTATTGTTAAAAGGTCTACTATCTTTTCGAGGCCTTTTCCGTGATCGGCAATTTTATCATGAAATTCGTGCTTTTGAGTTTGCCCGTCTGCCTGGATCACTTTGTGTGTTAGTTCTCCAATGTCTTCGCCAATTTTTTCAGCCAGACCATTTACAATGGCTCGTTTGCCCTCCATGTCAAAGAGTTGATACTTTATGGAAGAACTGCCTGTGTTTATGACTAAAATTTTCATAAAAGCCCCTTTTCAGCCTGCGCTTGAATAGCTGTTATCGCCACTGTGTTGACTACATCCGGTATGAGACAGCCCCTGGAAAGATCATTTACCGGTTTGTTAAGCCCCTGCAATACCGGGCCTATAGCCACTGCTCCTGCTGACCGCTGCACTGCCTTGTATGTGTTGTTACCTGTATTGAGGTCAGGGAATATGAAAACAGTTGCTTTGCCAGCCACTTGACTGTCCGGCATCTTTGTGGCCGCAACTTTTTTGTCCACTGCGGCATCATACTGAATTGGCCCTTCTAACAGAAGATCAGGGAAAACTTCTGGAAGTTTATCCTTGGCAATTTTTGTAGCTGCCTTGACTATGTCGACATCCTCACCAGAGCCGGACTCACCAGTGGAATAAGACAACATGGCCACTATTGGTTCTACTCCAAATGTTTTTGCAGTCAAGGCTGAAGATATAGCAATTTCTGCGAGCTGATTTGCCTTTGGATTTGGATTGACTGCACAATCGCCGTAAACAAGTACTTTGTCAGCAAGGCACATGAAGAATACGCTGGATACAACCGAACATCCAGGCTTTGTTTTTATCACTTCAAAAGCGGGTCGGATTGTAGCACTGGTTGTGTGAACCGCACCAGAGACCATGCCGTCAGCATGTCCTTTCCTTACCATCATGGTTCCAAAAAAGCTTACATCCCGGATTGAGTCGTGGGCCATCTCAAGGGAAATCCCCTTCTTTTTTCTTAGATCAAAGTATTCTTTGACATAGTCATCGTAATACTTTGATGTCGAAGGGTCTATAATTTCCGCTTTATCAAGTATCAAGCCCATATGAGAAATCTTTTCCTTTATCACATTCTCATCACCAAGGAGTATAAGATCGACTACATCTCGTTTTAGGAGGATTTCAGATGCTTTCAGGATCCTTTCGTCTTCACCCTCTGGGAGTACAATTTTTTGTTTGTTAGTTTTTGCAGTTTGAATAAGCCCATACTCGAACATCTTTGGAGTAACTATTGTAGACTGGGAACTGATGATTTTATCGCTTAATCGGGCTACATCTACATTTCTTTCAAATGCGCCCAGGGCAGTAAATATTTTTCTTTTGTCATTGGGCGAAATTACTGCGTGAAGATTGTCGAGAATTCTTGCAGCCTGAAAAGTGTCTTCCTTAACGCTTAATATGGGGATTCTTTTATAAAACCCTTCCAGAAGCTTGAGAACCTGGGGTTCGGGTTTTATGCCGCCAGTTAGAAGTATGCCCGATATATGCGGCATGGTTGAGGACGTGGCAGCCGAAAGGCAGGATACAATAACATCTGCTCTGTCGCCGGGTGTTATTACCAGGGTACCATGTTCGTACCACTCCAGAAAATTCTGTAGATGCATGGCCGCCACAATGTATGATGAAGCATGGTGGTCAAGCTGATCTTCTCCGTAAATGACATCAGCGCACATTAGCGTGGCAATTTCATCTATTGTCGGATTTCCAAGGGAAGGGTCATCGGGAATGGCGTAGGTTAAATGGTCTTCCTTCAAAATATTTGTTTCAAGCTGTTTGATAATTTCTTTGCTATTATCTTGAGACATCCTGTTTACAATAGTAGCAATTACGTCACAGCCCATTTCATCAAAGGACTCCATGTACATTTTTATTGAGCGAAAGGTCTTGGTTGAATCTTTTTTATGCGCATTAGCAACCAGCAACACAGGACAGCCCATATTGTTACTGATCTCTGCATTGAGGTCAAAATCAAAGGACGCACTGGATCCGCTGAATTCGTACCCTTCACAAAGCACGAAATCAAAGCGTTCTGCCATTTGATTGTACTTGGCCAGAATACCATCAATGAGTTCTGCCTGTTTTCCAATTGATATTAAGTGCAGGGCTTCTTCTTCTGTGTAGGCATACATCTCATCGTATTCAAGCTCCAGATGGAAATGGGTCGAAATCAGGTCAATATCGTTATCTTTGTATAGTTCACAAATGTCCGAAGTGCTGCGTCCGGAAATAATGGGTCTGAAAAAGCCGACCCTGTCAATGTTTCTTATGAGCATTTCCATTACACCAAGGGCTATCGCTGATTTTCCGCTCCTGGCTTCAGTTGCAGTTATGTAAAGATTTTTTCCCATGTCAGTCTCCTGGTAAACATAAAATTAGAATCGAAGCTTTTTGGCTTATTTTGTCCCGAAGGGTGGTAATGAAGCAAAAAAGTTTATAGAAGGTTGGTTGTCAGAGCCTTTCAAGTCATTAAAATGACAATTACAGGTTTATATTATTTTTGTTGTGTTCCAACTTGGAAGCCCGCTAATCACAAATTCAAAATATAGTAATAATAGCATTCATAAATTTAAATCAATAATATTGTAATACTCTACATCTGGATTGGTTTCAAGAAAATAATTTGAATTGATAAGGGGCTGATTATACAAATAAGGTTTTAAGGCTTGATGGTTCGGCTTTGACTGCCTATTCAAGGCAAACAGGGAAAATAATAAGCAAGTATCCTGTGACCAAAAAAAGAATTATTTTATTTTTTCATAGGGTTTTTTCCAGGGAGATTTTTTCATTTCCCGGTAATTTGCAAGTGCCAGGTAGAACGCTCCTATTGCAAGTTCGGCGCAGTGATGCTCGTGCATCGGCAGGGTCTCCAGATGGTCGATGATGTCAGTGTCAGAAATTTCCCAGGCTTCCTCTATGGGTTTGCCCTCTGCCATGATAGCCACTGTATTGGCGCAGGCACTGGTGTTCATGCACCCATCAATATCAAAGGCAACATGTTTTAAAATATCGCCGCGAATAGTCAGGAAAAACTCAATCGTGTCACCGCAATCACCGGATCTTTTACCATAACCATCAGGCGATTCCACTCGCTCACGTCGTTCAGCACTAAGTGCCATCTCAAGGTACGTTGTAGAATGATCCTGCCAAAAATTAAATTCCTTATCGCTGTTTTCCATATTTTTACCTTTTAATAATTTAATTCAAACCTTAAATTAACTCTGAAAATGAGTATTGTCAATATTAGAAGTTGTGCTTTCAGTCTTACGGGTTTTCAACTATTTACAGCTATTGAAAAATTGTTGAATTTTATGGAATGATAGAGTATTAGCTCCATGATAATTATTTAAAAAAAACAGGTGAATAATCAATGACAAAAAATAGACAAAAAATAGAGACTAAGCGACTTCTTCTGCGACCATTTGAATTGTCAGATGGATTGCGAGTTCAGGAATTAGCTGGTGATAAAGCTATCGCAGATACAACAGTAAACATACCCTATCCATATGCAGATGGAATGGCAGAGGTGTGGATTGCAACCCATCAGCCAAAATCTGAAGCAGGGGAATTAGAATGCTTTGCAATTGTTCTTCGGTCAACACAGCAATTAATTGGCGCAATAGGTTTAGATATTGAGGCCATGTTCAACAGGGCTGAGCTTGGTTACTGGATTTCAAAACAATGTTGGAACCACGGCTATTGCACCGAGGCTGCTCGCGCAATGGTGAATTATGGTTTTGAAGTTTTAGAACTGAATAAAATTACTGCATCCCATTTTATTCGCAATCCAGCATCCGGTAAAGTGATGGAAAAAATTGGAATGGAAAAAGAAGGGATACTTCGCGATTATTTTACTAAATGGGATGTTTTGGAAGATGGCGCAGCATATGGTATTCTGAGAAAACAGTGGGAGGCTGGGATATGACAAATCCTGTACCATGTTATGTTTTCCGTTTCACTCATGGAAGCTGGTGTGATCAATTTATATTGATGCAATTTCTGCAGACTGTGGTTTCAAGGAGGAACTTATGAAAATATTCAGTGCAATTTTATTGGTATGCTTTTTGATATTTGCATATCCTGTGAGTGCCGATGAAATAGTTGAAAGCACATGCTATGGAACAACCAGCAAGGGGCGGATCGAAAATGCAGTAAAACTTCCTGCAAAAGGAAGTAATTTTCAAACCTATAGCCTTATAGCCGGAACAGCAGGCAGAACATATATCCACAGTAAAGTCCGGGAAGTTATTTTGAATGCTTATAAGTCCCTTGAAAAATCACACCCTGAAAAGGTTTTTGTGTATGGTGAAGCCGGCCTGAAAAATGGCGGGCGTTTTAAACCCCATAAAACCCATCAGAATGGCTTATCCGTCGATTTTTTTGTTCCAGTTGTTGAAGGTATTGCCAATAAACATCAAAAAGGAAAACAAAAATCAGTTCCAATGCCGACAGGCCTGCTAAATAAGTTTGGTTACTTAATTGAATTTGACAAAAAAGGAAAGTTCGGAAACCTTGAAATTGATTTTGAAGCCATGGCTGCCCATATTAAGGCTCTGCATATTGAGGCGAAAAGGGCGGGTATTGATATCTGGCGTGTTATTTTTGATCCACATTTGCAACCATTCCTTTATCAGACAAAGGACGGTGCATATATCAAGAAGAATATACTGATTCCCCAAAAACGCTCATGGGTGCGCCATGATGAGCATTTTCATGTTGATTTTAAAATAAAATGTAAAGATTTGCAATAAACCGTTAACTTCTACATGGTTGTTGTATCTGGTAGCTTTTGCTCGTTTTGTATTACTTCTCTGGTCAACACCAGATATTGTCCCGACATGTTTTCTTGCCAACTTTAGACTTTAGCGGACTGTTTAAAAAACCGTTCTTTTTCGCTGTAAATACAGCCACAATACTGCTGCCTGTACATGCCAAGGCGTTTTGATTCCTCAATGCCTTCTTTCCAGCCTTCTCTGAAATCCCTGTATAAAAAATCGATTCCAGCTTCCTTTGCGACTGCTTCGCCGGTTTGACGAATCAGGTCATGGTTCTGAAATTTGCTGTACAGGAGAGTTGTTGAAATTGCATCAAACTTACCTTTTTTGGCAAACAAAGCAGTAGCCTTAAGCCGCTGGTAATAGCAGACCACGCAGCGATCAGATTCCCTGAATACTACACTTCTCAGGAATTCTTCCATTTTATATTCTTCCGAATAAAACACCCGCAGTCCTGTCTCTGCGGTATAATCGACCAGGGCTTCCCTGCGTTTTTCATGCTCCGTGAAGGGATGGATATTATCGTTCTTAAAAAAACCCATGACTTCAATTCCCTCGTCCCTTAAGATTCGAACAGGATAGATGGAGCATGGCCCGCAGCATATGTGGAGAAGTAGTTTCATTTAAATGTTTCCCAATAAACCTTGATTCTTTTCGAAGTCAATTGCGTAGTTTATTCCAGAAGTCTGGTTATGAAATAAACAAATAGCTCCTAATAAATTTAAAATTAAATCGAAGCCAACTGCTTAGTTTATACCGAAGGTCTGGTTATGAAATAAGCAAAAAAACTCCTGATATTATGTTCGTGGCCCGAAGATAGCAGTTCCAATTCTCACAAGTGTTGCCCCTTCCTGGATGGCAATTTTGTAATCGCCAGTCATGCCCATGGAAAGCTCGGTCAAGAGGCTGTCTTTGTCCAGGTTTTGGTTAATTTTATCTTTCAGTTCGCGAATTGCTCTAAAGCTGGGTCTGGAGCCTTCGGGATCTGCAAAATTGGACGGAAGCGTCATAAGCCCCTTAACCCGTACGTTTGTAAGAGCTGATGCCTCCTCAACCAGGGATGCGGCTTCATCCAGGGTGGTTCCGGATTTTGTATCCTCACCACTTATATTTATCTGGATCAGGATGTCCTGGATCTTATCAATTTTTTTTGCTTGCTTGTTGATTTCTCTGGCAAGTTTAATAGAGTCAACAGAGTGGATCAATTCAAAAATTTTGACTGCATATTTGGCTTTGTTGGATTGGAGTTTGCCTGTAAAGTGCCAGAACACGCCAAGCTCTGAAAGCTCATCATATTTATCCCGTGCTTCCTGAATGTAATTTTCTCCAAATACTGTGACACCAACTTCATGGGCCTGGGTGATCATTTCAGGAGGTTTTTTTTTGCTTATCGCTACCAAGCCAATCTCTGAGGGATCCCGGTCACACGACATTGCTGCTTCTCTAATGGCATCAGTGACTGCGTCTAATCTACTTTTTATTGTATTATTCGCCATTGTTATTCAGGTCTCCAAGTCCCACAATTTTATGCTCAATTAGTATCGAAATTACCTCGCAGACCGGCAACCCGACAACATTGGTGTACGAGCCGTTTATCCTTTCCACAAGGAAAGTGCCAAGACCCTGGATAGCGTAAGACCCGGCCTTGTCAAAGGGTTCCTTGGTGCGGGAGTACCATTCGATTTCTTCTGCTGTAAGATCTTTGAACTTCACGTCGGTTACAGCGGTTCCAGAATAGGTTTTTTGTGCCGACTTGTTCATGACAGCATAGCCTGTGTAAACTTGATGCGTATTTCCGCTAAGGCTCTTGAGCATCTCAACGGCTTGATCCTTTGATTTTGGTTTGCCAAGGACTGCCGAACCAATAACTACAACTGTATCCGCTCCTATCACCCAATTGTCAGGATGGGTTTCAGCAATGTCTCCAGCCTTTAATCTGGCGAGTTTCTCCACACCCTGCCTGGGATCATCCATGCTTACAATTGATTCGTCAATGGAACTGACCTTAATGGTAAATTCAAGCCCGGCCTGTGTTAAAAGATATTTTCGTCGAGGCGACTTGGATGCAAGTATTATTTTTGTGTCGATAGTATTCATAAAAAAACCTAACAAATTTAAAATTTAGTAAAGCCATTGCTTAGTTAATAACGATTGTCTTATTATGAAATAAGCAAGAAGTTTTTATTAGCAAAAGGAGATTGATTTGGCAACAGGGGAAGGAGGATTCTAAGAGAATCATTTAGCAGTGTCTGATATGTCAATTTTTGATTGCGTTCTTTCTTCAAATCGCAGAAATATTATACCTTGATTTTTGATAAAGCTCATAAATCAAGGCATAGATTTTTTTAAAGTCGCCATATATCTCGATGTCTGCATCATAAAAAGCCTGGTTTTCCACTACAAATAGAATTGACGGCAATAGAGAATCGAAAATTCCAATAATATCCTCTGGAACGGTTTCCAATTTTAGCTTGATCAATCGCAGAAAACAGCTTGCAGCATCTGAATCACCATCTGCCTTATCGGACAACAAATAATCCTTAAATGCCTGAATGTAGTATTGAAAAGGAATGGCTGGCATCCATTGCAGATCTTCCTGATAGTAAACAGCATTTTCAACAAACAGCTCAATTGCTTCAGGTATCGACTTGCCATTAAATTGTTTAAAGGCACACCGGGTATCTAAATCGTCATTCCAGTTTTCCCAATCTTTTCTTGCTGGTATATTCATGGCTTTGGATTTTCAGACAAAAAAAACTTATCAAATATAACCATAGCATGTCTAATTTGATCTGATCATGGTGATCATCATTTTAAATTTAGAAATTGCTTTCAGAGCGTGAGGCTCATTAGCTGGCAGTATTATCATTTCATTTGCTTTTACAATAAACGGGTTGCCTGAAATCCTGATTTCTGCTTCACCGTCCAATATGCAGATCAATGCATCAAATGGTGCAGTATGCTCGCTCAGTCCCTGTTCTTGATCAAAAGCAAACAGGGTGACAGTGCCAGTTTCCTTTTTGACTATAGTTTTACTTACTACAGATCCTGTTTGATAATCTACTGCATCAACAAATGAACTTACTTTTGGTTCAGAACTCATTTTTATTCTCCCTTGTTAATAATTGCAATGAAGCTATTACTTGCTTTGTCTGGTTTGAATTTTACTACCAGTGCTGCATCATGGTACTTCGCCGTAAAAGCATTCCACTGGCATTTCCTCTAACGCTAAAATGCAATGACCACATTCTAAGCATTCAGAAGCAGTCTGGCTTTCAGCTTTAAATTTGTTTACAATGTCTGGTTCTATGATAAATGGGCGTGCCATGGAAACGTAATCAGCCATGTTGTTGCCGATGATTTGCTCAATATCGTTTAGCTTTCTAATGCCGCCCACAACAATTACAGGTATCGACACCGCCTCTGTTATCTGTTGTGCAGCGCATATATTAAAATTGTAAATCGGTTCATATTGATACATCCAGGAGATTAGAGGGATGCTGCACCTGGTTACGGTTTTTAATGCGGGAGACATATCTTTATAATTGAAATTGTGGGTGAGAAGCATTTCTGTGGGGAAATCATAAACCCTGACAGTTGAAAAGCCGTCTCCTGCAACACCGCTTGAAACTTCTATGCCGTCGCATCCAGCATCTTCTAATAACTTTGCAATCTTGACAGTTTCTTTGACCCGCATTCCATCTGACTGAAAATCGTAAGCATTTATTTTGACAAGAATTGGATAGTCTTTGAATTGTTTTTTAGCACGTTTAATAATTTTTTTTATTATTCTGAACCTGTTTTCGGTCGAGCCTCCCCATTTGTCAGTTCTTATGTTTGAATTTGGAGATAGAAAGGCTGATAGCAGGCTGCCGTGAGCCGCCATTAGTTCTACTCCATCAAACCCGGCCCTTTGAGCCCGACCAATAGCTGAAATAAAATTGTCGATTATTTCCATTATTTCAATTTCAGATAATGCTTTTGGTGTTTCCTCTGTGTATGATTTATCTCCAATGGCAGAAGGCGCAACGGTTGCGGCTCCAGTATTAACCCGCCTTGTGATTGGCCCGTCATGCCCGATTTGCATTATGATTGATGTGTCAAACTTATGTACTGCATCTGAAATTTTTTTAAACTCTGCAACATAAATATCTTTATCAATTAGAAGTGCATTTTCAAATGCTGAAGCACCGTTTTGTTGAATCGCCACACACCCTGTTATAATTGCGCCGACCCCACCCTGACAAAGCTCTGTAAACTTTTCGATAAATTTATCTGTCGCCATTAACTTGCCTTTTTCAGCAGGCAGATTTAATGCAGTTGCAGCCCTGATTATCCTGTTATTCAATTTGATGCCGGCAATATTGGCGGGCGCAAAAACTTTGGTTTTATATCGGATATTGCTAACTAAATTCTGGCTTTGACATTCTTCCACAGGAGCATTTGATTTTGTTAAGGTGCTGCAGCCCGGTGATACCGGTAACGTAGAAGCAGTTAACCCTATTGCTGAGTATTTTATAAAATCACGCCGGGAGATTTGTGGTTTCTTTTTTTTCATTGATGCCTTCATTTAAAAAAAATTGGATTGGAATGCTTAAAAAATGCTTTCATAAAAATATCGTACATTTTCTGATACTATTTTTCAAACAGTTTTCTTTAAATGTTAGATGGAGCTTGAAAATTTTACTGGACAATCTTTATTATCAGTTTACCAGGATTTTCATGCAAAAATTTTTCAAAAACCTTGTATCCGTGATGGCATTCCCAATCAATGAATCTTTGCTTGATAGCGCAGGAGGCAAAAAATATGATTACCAAATTAACTTTACCCCAGGCACTATCGAAAAGTAAAGATGTTATACCATTATTGTTTCAAGCAACAGGTAGGAAAATCAGGTGTTTGATAGCGGATATATTTAAAAGAACTGCTGAATTAAAAAAAAGCAATTGCCAACATCCCAAATAATATCTTTATCATACTTCCTCCTTGTTATTTGATAAATCCATCATTGATCATTTGTTTAGCATGATCGAGTATAGTTTCCTCAATAGGTCTATAGGTCATGCCTAAGTCTTGTTTACTGTATGAATTGTCCAATTGAGGTCTGATCCCAAGATTATTTTTCAGAAAACTCCATTTCAATTTAAGAAAAGGGGCTGCAAAATATATAGGGAGATTAGGTAATGTCTTGGTCGGAATAGGATATTTTTCCCCATATTCATTTTTTAACACTTCTGCAATTTCCAAATAGAATGGCGAATTTTCTGATATTACAATATGTCTGCCACTAGCACTTGGTGTGAATGCTCCGAGTATTTGCGCTTTTGCTACATCCCGCACATCAACTAAAGGAAAGGATAATGCAG
>JAOZSB010000070.1 GCA_029939895.1 Desulfobacterales bacterium | reverse complement strand
TATTTCTGGCCAGGTTCAATAAAAAAATTGTTTAATAACCATATCAAATTAAATAATTAACACAAAGAACCCATTTATTTCAATAGATTTGTTGAAGACATGAAAAAAATAATATATATAAAGATTAGATTATCAGACCGGAATAAAAATCAGTTGCAGACAGACACGATTATTATTTGTTTATAAAAGACTGTCAATGGCTGAATGTGCACAAACTGACATATTTTTTTTCTGTCTGTTTCAAACCAGACCACAGGAATTTTTCAGGTCGGAAAGCTTTGAAAAAAAATTAAACGAATTTAAACAATAAAAATAACAGTCAGGAATTTAAAATAAAAATGAAAAATATTCTTGTTACAGGTGGGTGCGGTTTTATTGGCTCAGTATTTGTCCGTTACATCCTTGAAGAATCAGGCTTTACAGGACGGATCATTAACCTTGATAAGCTAACCTATGCTGGAAACCCGGAAAACTTGCTCAACTTTGAAGAACTTTACAAGGACAGGTATATTTTTGTACATGAGGACATTTGCAAGAAAGATGCTCTGGATAAAGTTTTTTCAAATTATAACATTGATACTGTCTGCCATTTTGCCGCAGAATCCCATGTGGACAGGTCCATTGTCTCGCCAGAGGCTTTTATTGAGACGAATATAAACGGGACATTCAACCTGCTTGAGGCATCCCGCAAAAGACTCGATAAGATAAAGCTTTTTCATCACGTCAGCACAGACGAGGTCTTTGGCAGCCTGGGGGCAGAGGGCTATTTTACGGAAACCACTCCATACAGCCCCAACAGCCCATATTCTGCGTCAAAGGCTGGTTCTGACCACCTGGTGCGAGCATACAGTGAAACCTACGGCCTTCCTGTCACGGTGTCCAACTGCTCAAACAATTACGGGCCATATCAGTTCCCGGAAAAGCTTATACCCCTTATGATTATAAATGCAATGGAAGATAAGCCCCTGCCGATTTACGGTGATGGCGCAAATATCAGGGACTGGCTGTATGTTGCTGACCATTGCAGGGCCATATGGCAGATTATGAACAATGGTGAAAAAGGCGAAACCTACAATGTGGGCGGGAAGTGTGAAAAAAGAAACCTGGAAGTCGTTGAAACCATATGCAGCCTTATGGATGAAGCCTTTCCATCAAAATCAGGAAAGTCAAAAAAAGACCTTATAACCTTTGTCAAAGACAGGCCGGGGCATGACAAGCGTTACGCCATAGACTGTACAAAAATCGAAAATTCCCTTGGATGGCACCCTGTTGAGTCCTTTGAATCAGGCATAAAAGCGACTATAGAATGGTACCTTGAAAACCAGACATGGGTAGACCGTATTAAATCGGGCGAGTATCTGAAATGGATCGACGGGCATTATAATATGTAAAGAATTAAAAGGTTTGTAATTTTTATATAAATGTATTTCAAACCTTATATTATGCACATAAAAAGAGTTTATAATGAGATCTTTTGCTTATTTTATAACCAGGGATTGGGTTTAAACTAATCAGAAATCTTTGTTGAAAATATTTATTTTTTAGGAGTAAGTAGTTGAATAATAAAAGAAAACCAGAAGACTATATAATGTTTCCACTTGATGTAGCAACTGAGGGTGAGGCAAAATCACTCTTGAGAACGCTTTCGGGCAAAGTCGGTACCTTTAAGGTTGGTTTGGAGCTTTTTATTGGGTGTGGCCCTGGAATTATTGAAATGATTCAAGAGCTTGGAAAGGCAGAAGTGTTTCTTGATCTAAAATTGCACGACATACCCGAAACTGTAAAAAGGGCAATGGCGCGCGTGTCCGAGCTTGGTGTGAAGTTTGCCACGGTGCATTGTGCTGAATCGAAAAATATGCTCAGGGCAGCAGTAGAGGGTGGTGCCGGCAAGACAAACATATTGGGTGTTACGGTTTTAACTAGTGTTTCAAGTGATGATCTTCAGGATGCTGGCTTTAAGGATGTGGAAGATAAAAATGGCGTTTCTGCACTTGTTAACAAAAGGGCTGGAGCAGCATTTGAAGCTGGTTTCAGTGGAGTAGTATGTTCAGGAATGGAAGCAATTGGAGTCAAGGATCAATTTGGTGGGGATTTTCTTGCTGTAACTCCGGGAATACGCCCTAAATGGGCAGTCAGCAAGGGTGATGATCAGAAAAGAGTTGTAACGCCAGAAAAAGCGATACTCAATGGAGCTGATTATCTGGTTATTGGCAGACCGATTCGGGATGCAGATGATCCAGCACGGGCCGCGGAAATGACAGCAGAAGAGATTGGTGTGGCTTTGTTAAAAAAATAATTGATTCAACATTTTTAAGTTATTCAGTTGATTTTTTGCTTGTTTCATAACTTAACCACAGGAATAAACTTAGCTAATAGCTTCTTTGCTTCTATTAAGCTAATTAGGAGCTTTTTGCTTATTTCATAACCAGACCTTCGGTATAAACTTAGCTAAAAAGCTTCGACAAAACATTTAAGTTTATTAGGAGATAAATTTGAACTCAATCAAAAAAACTATTTGTCTGACAACTCTGTTTTTTTTCATTTTAATAACATGTGGTTATTGCCAGGATTCTCAGTCTGGATTTAGTTTAAAGCCAGTTTCCAATAACGGAAAAAAGTGGCGGGTTGGTTATTATGAAGGTGGTTTCTGGTATCTTTATACCCAGGTGTTAATTGGCGTTGTTGATGATATGGCAGACCTGGGCTGGCTTGAAAAACTTAAATATCCAAAATTTAAGAATCCCGATGACTCAAAGGCTGCATGGAACTGGATTGCTGATAATGCCAAGTCAGATTATATTGAATTTGTAAAGGATGCTTACTGGAGCTCTGATTGGTCGGCAGAGATGCGGGTGAGAAATCGGGAAGAGGCCCTTGTTCGTTTGAACCAGAAGAAGAGTAAAATTGACCTTATGCTTGTGTGTGGCACAAAAGGCGGGCAGGATCTGGCCAATAACAGGCATTCAACTTCTACCCTGGTGATCTGTTGCAGCAATCCGTATGCTGCTGGAATTGTAAAGGGACAGGAGTACTCCGGCTTTAAGCACGTTCATGCAACTACCGACCCCACAAGATATGAGCGTCAGGTAAAGCTTTTTCATTTTTTGACAGGTTTCAAAAAACTGGGAGTTGTTTTTGCCGATACTGTGGAAGGCAGGATTTATGCTGGGTTTGATAGTATTCAGCGGGTGGCTGGGGAAAAGGGTTTTGAAGTTCTTTCCTGCAATGCAATTGATGACACCCCTGATATTGAGGTGGCTGAAAAAGCAGTATTCCAGTGTATAGAAAAACTTGCACCGCAAATAGATGCTTTTTATCTTACCCTGCAAAGCGGAATTACCGATGAAAACCTTGACAGGATACTTGCCCCCCTTTTTAAACACAAAGTACCGACTTTCTCCCAGGTCGGCAACGAACACGTCAAGCGTGGCGCACTTTTCAGTATTGCTATTTCTCCGATTATGTATACAAGATTTTATGCGGGAACCATGGCTCATGTCTTTAATGGGGCGGAGCCAGGCCAACTTAATCAAGTTTACTATAAGGATTCTCCAAGAATTGTCATAAACCTGGAAACAGCAAAAAGGATTGGTTATGATCCAGGTGTAAACATGATTTCAGTGGCTGATATTATTCATAACAAAATTGTCGGCGAGGATTGATTTCAATATGATGGGAATGAAATACAATAAGCTGGGTTTTCAGATGAATCTGTTTTTTGGGATATTTTTTTTCGTGCCTATGACTGTGGCTGCTGTTCTTGCCATTATGTACTTCAGCGATAAAATTTATAAAGCCGAAATGAATAAAACTGCGTCTGATCTCTGGGTTGCTGAGCTGTTGTATGACTATAACGTTAAATATTACGGCAATCTTGCAAGAACATATGCCTCTAACAGGCTTGTTGTGATGCTTTTTGGTCTGGACCTGGGGGAGAAGGTCGGGTTGGAGTTATCCAAGCAGGCAAAGCTTGATAATATTGATATGATTACTGTTGTTGATATCAATATGAATGTTAAAATCAGGAGTCATTCACCCAAAACTATCAACATCCCTTTTCAGTTGAAAAAAAGTTATGTGGATGATGCCCTGGCTGGAAATTCAGTCAGCGGAACTGAACTGATAACCCGCAAAGAATTACTTGATGAAGGTCTTGATCTCTCTAACCTGAAAAAACCAGATGATGAATTTCATATTGTCATCACTGCCAGTGCGCCTATTTACGAATTAAGGAACTATAATACTCCGGGTGCGAAAAAAAATATCCTTGGTGTTGTGATTGTCAGAAAGATCCTTACGGAGAATTCTTTAATTGCTGACCGAATACAGGAGTTGCAAAATATTGGGAGTGCAATTTTTAAAAAGGATATTCTTGTTGCAAAAAGGTCCCTGCACCAGGTGGGTGGAGGATTTCAGCTCCCGCCAAAGGATGTGACCGATAAAGTGTTATCGACACGGGAGTCAATTGACTATCCATTGATAAAAAAGAATGGAAGCCTTTCAAAACTTTCCCAGATATTCGATTTTGAAGGTAAACCCATAGGAATACTTATGATACAAAGGGGAATCGCACCCTATCTGGAAGCAAAGAACTTTGCGATTCTTACTGTATGTTTCATCTTTTTATTTGCTGCTGTGATCATGTATGGTCTTAAGCTGGTAATCAACAGGAGGATTGTTCTGCCAGTTGAAAGCCTGACCGATGGAGCAGAGCGTCTTGGTCAGGGGCATTATGATTCAAGGCTTACGGTTGACTCAAAGGATGAAATGGGCATTTTGACAAGAACTTTTAATACTATGGCTGAAAGCCTGGAAAAGGCCCATGTTGAATTGGAAATGGAGGTTCTTAAACACCAGGAGTCAAAGCAAGTAATTGAAGGTTCCCTGAATGAGAAGGTGCTGCTTTTACGGGAAGTTCATCACAGGGTGAAAAACAACCTCCAGATAATATACAGCCTTCTGAGCCTTGCCACAGCGCAGACACGCAATCAGGAAGCAGTTAATGTCCTTACCGATTCAAGCAGCAGGATATATACAATGGCTCTCATACACATGCAGCTATACGAGAGCAAGCATCTTGATAAGGTGGAAATGGATAGAAATGTTAATGACCTTGCCAGCAACCTTATCCAGTCATACGGAACTGCTGAGAAGCCCGTTTATATTGTAGTGGAACCCACCGACGTATGCCTGACCATCACTCAGGCCATCCCATGCGGCCTTGTTCTCAATGAACTGATATCCAACTCGTTTAAACATGCATTCAAAGGCAACGGCGGCAGGATAGATGTCTCCATCCGCAAGGATGATGATGACAATGTAACAATAACCGTACAGGATGATGGGCAGGGGTTTGGGGAAGGGATTGACCCGGAAGCCTTTGAATCCCTTGGCCTGAGACTCATCACCGGCCTGGTTCAGGAGCAGCTTAGTGGAAAAGTAGACTTCAGGGCAGGGGGCAACGGTGCCCAGGTGACAATCGAGTTTCAGGCTATGTAGGGTATTGCCTGTTGAAATAGATGACCAATTGGTTATTGATAGTTTTGGTAAAGGGATAAACCTGCAGACAACCGCCGTTTCATGTACATAAAACAGCGGTAGCCAGGAATGAGACTAAAAGTTTAAAATTGTGCATGACCCAGCTTGCTATTGTTTATCAAGCCCAAATGCAGTGTGCAGTGCCCGAACTGCAAGCTCGGTGTATTTTTCCTCTATCACGCAGGATATTCTGATTTCCGAGGTGCTGATCATGATAATATTTATGTTTTCTGCGGCAAGGGTTTTGAACATCAGTGATGCCACGCCAGAATGATTTTTCATGCCCACGCCGGTAACCGATACTTTTGATATGTTTGAATCGCCCCTTACTTCTTCTGCCATGATGTTTTTTGCGACTTCGGTTTCAATTTCCAGGGCTTTTTCATAATCACCCATTGGCACAGTAAAGGTTATATCGGTTGTGTCGCCAACCCAGGTGTTCTGTATTATCATGTCGACTACTATGCCGGCATCGGTAATCGGGTTGAAGATTTTTTCAGCTATACCTGGCTGGTCAGGCACCTGCTTTAAGGTGATTCTTGCTTCGTCCTTATTGGAAGTCACGCCGGATACAATTATGCTTTCCATTTCCGGGTATTCGTTTACTACCATGGTTCCTTCCTCCTCTGAGAATGATGATCTAACATGCACTGGCACGTTGTATTTTTTTGCGATTTCTACTGATCTGATCTGGAGAACCTTTGCCCCCAGGCTTGCCATCTCCAGTATTTCATCGTAGGAGATTTTGTCGAGCTTTCTGGCTTTTTTGCAAACATTTGGATCTGCTGTGTATATTCCATCAACATCTGTATAAATTTCACAAACGTCAGCATTAAGGGCAGCAGCAATTGCAACTGCGGATGTATCTGAACCACCGCGTCCCAGGGTTGTAATGTTTTTGTCCGGGTCCCAGCCCTGGAAACCGGCAATTATAACTATTTTTCGCTTATCAAGGTGAAATGAAATCCTGCTGGTGTCAATTTCAACAATTCTGGCGTTTCCATGGTCAGTGTTGGTCAGCACGTTGGCCTGAAAACCCAGAAGTGAGATTGCAGAATAGTTCATTGTCTGGAGCGTAATTGCCATGAG
Organism: Desulfobacterales bacterium; assembly: GCA_029939895.1. Classification (GTDB taxonomy): domain Bacteria; phylum Desulfobacterota; class Desulfobacteria; order Desulfobacterales; family JAOZSB01; genus JAOZSB01. The sequence continues at coordinate 8,807 of JAOZSB010000070.1, read as the reverse complement.
TGCCGATGTTATCTGCTCGCCAGTGGCAAGAAGAACATCAAGTTCACGTTTGTCTGGTTTGGTCGTCACCTGCAATGCTTTGGATATCAGGCCGTCGGTGACGCCAGCCATTGCAGAGAGAATGACAACAAGATCATTGCCCTGTTCAAAGGTCGATGAAATCCTTTTTGCAACCACATTGATTCTTTCCAGGTCAGCTACGGAAGTGCCACCGTATTTTTGTACTATCAGACTCATTTTTTTTCACCTTTTTATGAAAGTTACTCCAAGTCTCTTCAACTCTTTCATATTTCGCCTAAGGTCAGCATATAAACTCATAACTTGGTCTGCCCATGGCAGTTTGTAAGGAATGTATTGCTATATCCTTTTTACAGACATTTAACTTTTTTTTTAAAAATCAACCAATCTGAACTAATCATTTATGACCGATTTCAAACGATAATGCATATAACATCTTTTAATTTGAGTAAAACAAAAAATGATATTTTCTTAAAAAAAATAATTTAACGGGTTATTTTGGTTCAAAATTATTTTTAAAAGATAATATTTTTTTCAGCAGAGTTGTTTCATTGTCACCAACAGCAGTAAAGCAAAACCGCCTTGCATCATCTCCAGTTGGCTCAATGCTCATGAAAAGAGCATCACCATAAAAATCAGGTGAAAACTTGTCTGCCCACTCTATTGCCACAACCGCATCATTTCCAAGCATATCATGCCAGCCGAAATCTTCAAGTTCAGCAAAATCTTCAATACGGTACAGATCCATGTGATAAAGGCTCAGTCTGCCGGGATATTCATTTACAATGGTAAAGGTCGGGCTGGTGACAAGAAAGGAATCAGGAACCTCAATACCCCTTGCAAGCCCTTTGACAAAAGCAGTTTTTCCTGCACCCAAAGGCCCGGAAATCGCCAGAATCACGCCCATTTCAATACACCCGCCAATCTCCTGTGCAAATTTTTGCGTATTTGTACATGAATCTGTTTCAACGGTGACAACCAAACTTTTAACTCCTGTCCCTGTGATTATTGTGTATTAGTGTGCCTGAAGAGAGGTTTGAGCAGAGAATGAATCTGATGGTTACTTTTTAACTCAAACAGTGACTTTACAACTGTGGGTATGCAGTTGGACAGGTCAGATGCACTATAGCCAACAGGCCCATAATCTGAATAGAGGATGTCGGCTGCGGCACCGTGTATGAAAGCTCCAAGGGCAGCAGCATCGGTCGGAGCCAGACCCTGGGCCAGAAGTCCGGTTATAATGCCTGTGAGAGCATCTCCCATGCCTCCAGATGCCATGCCGGAGTTGCCTGTTGAATTTATTAAAACCATTCCGTCTGGTGCAGCCGTTATGGTTGCCGCACCCTTGAGAAGGAGTATAACACCGTGCTTGATAGCGAATTCCCTGGCAACCTTGACTCTGTCATCCTGAATCTGCTGTGTTGAAAGACCAGTCAGCTTCGCCATTTCACCTGGATGAGGAGTCAGGATCAATGGGTTTTTAAGTTGTGAAAAAATATGGGTATCATTAGCAAGTATATTAAGGCCGTCAGCATCAATTACCACGGGTACGGTGCATTCCCACAACAGCCGTATAAGCAGTTTCCTGACATCATAGGATGTTCCCATGCCAGGGCCTGCTGCAATGGCTTTTTTGCCCCTGGCAAGGGCGGAGATTTCGCTGAATGCATCAAAGCTGAAACTGCCCTCCAGAGAACATGGAACAGGTGCTGTCATTGGTTCAACAACAAGGGCTTCAACAGCCTGGTTGGTTGATTCAGGAACAGCCAGGGTTACGAGACCTGCACCAGCACGTACTGCTGAATTTGCAGTCAATGCAGCAGCTCCTGTCTTGCCGGTTGAGCCTGCGATAATAAGTGCATGGCCTGTGGTGCCCTTGTGTGCCTGCGCTTGTCTTTCTTCAAGCAAGCCTGCTGCAAAATCCCAATCAACGAGTTCCTGAAAAGGGGCTACAGCTTCTACAACATGGCCTGGTATTCCAATATCGACTATTCTTGTTTCCCCGGATAGTTCCCGACCAGGGTAGACTGCGTGGCCTGTTTTAGCAAAGCCAAATGTGGCAGATGCATCAGCTTTTACACACATGCCCATGGGTTTGCCTGTGTCTGAATTTAGTCCTGACGGCATGTCAACTGCAAAAATCGGCTTGCCTGACTGGTTGAGAAATTCAATGGCTGTTTTAAAAAAACCTCGTACATTGCTGTTGAGTCCAGTGCCGAGTATTGCGTCTATCCATATCCCGCAGGTCTTCATGGAATCGAGATTTTTATTTAGGGCTGACTGATCCGGGATTTCAATTATCGGAACATTGATTGGCCCAAGAAGGTCAAGGTTTGCTTTTGCATCCCCGGTTACCTTTGCTTTTTTTGACAGCAGATAAACAACCACCTCAAGGCCTTTTTGAGACAAATATCTGGCCATGACAAAACCATCACCACCGTTATTGCCTCTTCCTGCGATAATGCCAATTTTTTCACCTGGTAGAATTGCTTCATACCTCTCAGTAAAAAAATCAACAGCACCCCTTGCGGCATTTTCCATAAGGATAAGGCCTGGAAGACCAAAAGCGTCAATGGTTGTTTTGTCCATTTTCTGCATTTGATCGGCAGTGACGATGATCATCAATAATAATCCTTTTTTCCGGTTAATTATCTGGTTTTAATTGTCTGGTTTTAATTGTCTGGTTCAGTTTACAGGAGCAATTCTCCGGCAAAGCCCCGGAATATCTAAGGCCTGCACACTAAAGAGCATCAATAAGTGTTCTCATTTCCCTTACTGCCTGCTCCATACCTGTTAATACGGATCTTGCTACAATGCTGTGTCCGATGCTGAATTCATCAATTTCAGACAGGCCGGCAAATGCTTTGATTGTCTTGTAGCAGATTCCGTGTCCTGCGTTGACCTGTAATTTAAGCTTGGAAGCAAGCTTGACAGCGTCTATTACTTTGTTAAAGGCTTTCTGCTGTTCCTGTGGGTTTGTGGCATCACAGAAGGTGCCTGTATGAATTTCCACCATGTCAGCGTTTATCATATGTGCCAGCTTGACCTGATCCAGATCTGCATCAATAAAAATGCTGACAGGAATTCCCTGACCGTGCAGGGTGTTGATGTCTTCAGCAATTGTATGCTTATGCACTATAAGATCAAGACCGCCTTCTGTTGTGAGTTCTTCTCTTTTTTCAGGAACCAGAGTCACCAGGTCCGGGATAATATTTAAAGCTATGCCAACCATTTCATGGGTTGCTGCCATTTCAAGTATGAGTTTTGTTTTAACAACTTCTCTTATTATTCGTACATCCCTGTCCTGAATGTGCCGCCGGTCTTCCCGCAGGTGAACCACTATCCCGTCGGCTCCGCCCAGCTCTGCGAGAATCGCTGCTGCAACCGGGTCCGGGTATGTTGCTTGTCTTGCCTGCCGTAAAGTGGCAACATGGTCTACATTGACTGCCAGTCCTGCCATATTATCCTCCGATATTAATTTATCTTGTTCAAAAGTTCTTTTGTTTTTTCTTCCATAATTATTTCTTCTTCTCCTCCCTGTTCATGATCATAGCCGAACAGGTGGAGAATCCCGTGGATAAGGAGTTCGGAAAAACGTTCTTCAATTCCGACTCCTCCATTTTCTGCTTCTTTTTCCGCAGTGTCCGTGGAGATAACTACGTCACCCAGCAGGCCGGGAGTAATGCTGGAAAATTCCCCTTCCTGCATGGGAAATGCTATAACATTTGTCGGGCCTGTCCTGCCTAAATACTGGGAGTTAAGTTTTGCAATTTCATCATCATCGGTCAGAACAATGGATAGCTCGCCATCATCAAAGCCCAAGGCGTTTAAGATGACCACTGTCTTTTTTCTTATTATCTGATCCGGAGTTTTGAGTTTTGTCTGTCTGTTGTCTATCTGGATTTCCATTTTTTTCTTTTCCATCTTTTACTTTTCCGTCTTTACCTTTTCCATCTTTACTTTTCCCGTCTTTACTTCTAAGGTCTTTTCCCTTTACATCGGTTTTACCATTTGTGGTAGAACTTTTTTCCGGGTATTCTATCCTGTGATGATGTATTCCATTTAAAATTTTTGTAAAGCTTTTTGCAATATTATGCAGATCCTTGAGAGTCAGTTCGCAACTGTCAAGTTGACCATCGGAAAAGACCTGGTTAATCAGATTCTGCACAAGTCCCTGTATCCTGGCCGGAGTAGGGTCATCAAGAGTTCTTGATGCAGCCTCTACAATATCAGCCAGCATTACAAGCCCAAACTCTTTTGTCTGGGGCTTGGGACCAGGATAACGGAAATCCCGGATATTGACGGCATCTTCACCCTTTAACTGTTTTGCTTTTTCAAAAAAGAATTTGATCAGGCTGGTGCCGTGGTGCTGGCGGATGGCATCAATTATTTCTGGGCCGAGCTTATTTTGTGTGGCAATTTCTACACCGTCTTTAATATGGGCTATCAGGATAAGGCTGGACATGGAGGGTGCCAGTTTGTCGTGCCTGTTTTTGCCTCCAGCCTGGTTTTCAATAAAATAGAGCGGTTTGTTAATTTTACCAATGTCATGGTAATAGCCGCATACTTTGGCGAGAATGGGGTTTGCACCAATTTCAGATGCTGCGGCCTCCACCAGTGTGCCGACCAGGACGCTGTGGTGGTAGGTTCCTGGTGATTCGAGCATCAATCTTTTAAGTATTGGCCTGTCAAGGTTGGCCAGCTCCATGAGCTTGATATCTGTGGAATACCCAAAGATAACTTCCACAAGAGGTGTTATTCCAGTTGTTACAATAGAACAAACAATACCGCCTAAAAAAGCAATGCCAGCGTGCCAGGGCAGTGAAAGACCGCCCACGGATTCCATTTGTAAATCAATAATAATCGCAAGCAGGGCGTTGAGCAGGCCCAGCTTTAGACCGGCTATGATGAAAACCTTGCGTTCCCTTGCTGAAATCATCCAGTATGCACCCATGGAACTGCTTATGAGAAAATATATAAAGGTCTGGAAGCTGTTGCCAAATATTACTGCTGTACATGCAGCAATAACCAGCGCAAAGGGAATGGTTGTTTGTATACCCAGAAAAAGGCAGACAGTCATGGCTGCTGCTGCCATAGGAATCCCAAATGGGGCTGTCGGAGTTGGAAAGGGGGTACTTGTCAGAGAGGGGTCAAAGAGCATGCAGAAGATTTTTGCAATTAATAGAAAAACAAAAAGCATGCTCGTCATGAAAAGGATATTTTTATCGCTATTTGTCGAAGCCTTTTCAACTCTTGAGTGATATAGCACGAATGCAGTAATAAGTACGCTTAAAATAAGGAATGCAGAGCCGGCATGACTAATAAACCTTTGCTGTGTTTCCTCGGTTTGAGCCTGTAGCTGTTCGAGTTTTTTAATCTGCATCCTGGTCACCAGCTCGCCCTCTCGGATGAGCATTTCACCGGCCTTTATCTTGTACATAATCGGTTTGACCTGGTCGATGGCCAGTTGCTTTCTGTCCTCTGTCTCACTGATGTTCGACGTAATGTTGGGCTTAAGCAGCCTTTGGGAGAAATCTACAATAAGATTTAGTTTAGTATAATCTACTCCTTTTAAAAAGGGCTGGCCAGTTACCCTGACCATGGTCTTTGCCTGATCAAGTCCATAGTATCGTTTGAGGTTGTATATTTCGAGTTCTTTTTTTGTGCTGATTGTCCTTATAATAATCCCTTTATCATTTTCATTCAGGAGTATTTCCTTATTTTCAACAATACCATTTTTAAATATAAGGGTCACAATCTTGTTTATCAGTTTTTGGATTTCTTCGGAGAAACCGTTTTCTATCAGAACGTTGTAAGCCCCTTTACTTACATTTATTCCAATGGTTGCCTCAAATTGATCCTTTTGCAGCCATGCCAGGTCAAAAGGAGGGGCTGTATCTATTGGAGTTGGGGTTGTCGGCTTATCGTTTGAAATGGCTTCTTCAGAATCAGTTTTGGCGGCTGTTTTGGAATCTTCCGCAGGTTTTGATCCAGATGGCGTACCCGGAACTGGCTCGGATATAGCGGTGGAGTCATTATTTGAAGCCTGGGGAGATTTTGAATTTTTTTCAGTTTTATTTATTGATTTGGCAGGTTGTTTTAAACTTGTAAATATGGGGCGCATTTTAGCAAAGGCTCTTGTTACACGCCTTGTTGTTTCTCCGGTCAGCCGGTCATCATGATCATAAACCGTCTTAACATGCTCAACCACAATGGTTCTGTTTGCTTGTGTTGCTTCTTTGTCTTCCACAAAAAAGTCTGCGGTAGCTTTTATATCTCTTTGGACAACATCGCCAATACTGTATTTAATAGTCGGTTTAAAATCCGTAGGGTAGAGTATGATCGCAAATATTACAGCCGTTATAAGCATGGAAGCCAAGCGCATGTGAGCATTACTCACCTTAAATATATTAGCGGGCTTTTTCAGCTTACCGGTTGTGTCCTTTGTCTTATCAACCCCTTTGGGTTTAGAATCAGACGGTTTTTTCGTGTTCTTCATAAGCATTAATAATGTCCGATACCAGTTTGTGTCGCACAACATCTTCTTTTGAAAAAAATACAAACTTGATATCATCTATATCCTTTAAAATATTTTTTGCCTGTATAAGTCCCGATGGCTTGCCCTTGGGGAGATCAACCTGTGTTATATCTCCGGTTACCACAGCTTTGGAATTAAAGCCCAGCCTTGTGAGGAACATCTTCATCTGCTGAGTAGTCGTGTTCTGGGCTTCATCAAGAATAATGAAGGAATCGTTTAGAGTCCTTCCACGCATGAATGCGAGGGGGGCGACCTCAATCACCTGGTTTTCCATTAAAGCTGCTGCTTTTTCAAAGGTCATCATGTCATAAAGGGCATCATAAAGAGGCCTTAAATATGGATCAACTTTATCTGCCAGATCCCCTGGTAAAAACCCAAGTGCTTCGCCAGCCTCAACCGCTGGTCTGGTCAGTATGATCCTGTTGACAATACCCTTTTTCAGTGCAGAGACCGCCATTGCCATGGCAAGGTAGGTTTTCCCGGTTCCGGCAGGGCCGATTCCGAATGCAATATCAAAGGACCTGATTGCATCAATATAGTCCTTTTGATTGGGATTTTTCGGTGTTATTGAACGTTTTTTTGCGGTAATATATACAGTATCCAGAAAAAAATCCTTGAGCTTGAGCCTGTCATTGCCGCTCAGGATTTTTATGGCATAATCAACGTCATTAAGATATACAGGATAGCCTTCTTCAAGAAGATTGTAGAGTTGCCCCAGGATGTTACCTGCAAGTCCGGTGGAGATTGAGTCTCCTTCAATTAAAACAGAACTGCCCCTTGCATTAATCTTTGTGGCAAGGGCGTTTGAAATTATACCGAGGTGTTTGTTATGCTCACCAAAAAGCTGGCGAGCGAGGTTAATATCCTCGAATTCGATCCGTTTTTGGTTTTGTTCCTGATTGTCATCCATTATTTTATACTTTATTGTGTGCATCCAAAAAAAAACATAAATTTTAAACATGGCCTTTTACATCCGTTTAATCAGGAACTTATTTTGAAAATTAACAAAATAAGTTCCTGATGAAACGAAACTAACAGGTTCGTAAGGTCATAGTTTGTTTTATTGTTTCATGTTTTATTATTCACGACTTATTTTTTTTATAATAGGTTTTCAACCCGAAAAACATTCGAAATTAAATAATAACAATGTTTTTTAAGAATGCAAACCTAATTTTCATTTCAATGTTATCAAGCTCTATCTGTCATTGTCGAGGATTATTTTTATCATTGGCATGTTGGTTTTCAAGTGTTTTAAACATTCTTATATAATTTAATATATTACAAGAAATTGATAGTTCTTGAAATCAGTAATGATCTAAAAATAACAACATATTAGTCAGTTCATGAATTTCTTGATACCCAACAAAAACTTTTAGCACTGCAGGTGTGGCATATAAATACTAAAGGATAAACTTCTCATTGTGAGGGTTTGGAAGGGAAGGTGAGAAAAAAAACAAAAAAACTTAAAATCTTATTATGGATTGGGTAGTAAGGTTTTGAAATGTTAAGAAATTATGCTGCAAAAATTTGTTCGTAAAAAAAGGTTAAAGAAGAAAAATTTTAACCAGGAACCAGGATTGTCCAAAGAAACTGTATAGAACTTTAAATGGCTGTTCTTAAGAAGAAAAAAGAGTATTTGTCATCTACCTTTTTGAAGCTGAAATCAATTGGCTTGCATGCTTTTTTTGCAATTTCAAGAAATCCAAGGCTGGCACCTTTGCTACCTTCATCCGGGGCTTGTTTGCGTTTTTTGCGGTAGTATTCTTTTAATTCTGGTTTTGACAAGTTTTGAATATTAGATAATTTTTTACTGAGTTTTTCAACTTTGCTACTATCAATAAGATTTCCAGAGGAAATAAAATAATTTCCATCATTAAAGCCGATCATGATTATTCCCTGGCCCATTTCTCCACCATCATCATCGGAAAATCTGTGGGCAGAATATCGAATAATATTTTCTGCGTTTTCAACAAAAACAGAAAAAACTTTTAATACAGTTGAGGATCTGGCCATTTCCAGCTTCATTTTTTGTTTAATAGTGCTGCTGATTCCAATAATTAAATCAAAAGAGATCGGCCCACATATAGTAATAAAAGATCCCTGTTGGTTTAAGTCAGTCATCAGGGTGTATAGCTTATCCATTGTTTGAAGTATTCCTTATAATTATTGAATTTTATAATGATGCAGTTATTATTAAACATCAGTAGTGTCCCGTTTAACTTTTTAGAATAGCACCCAACGTGCTGTAATT
>JAOZSB010000387.1 GCA_029939895.1 Desulfobacterales bacterium | reverse complement strand
ATACTGTGTAACAGCTTTTATGGGGGTTTTACTGCTTACAAAAATATCGGGGAGTTTAATTTTAGTATTTGCAGGAAGTAATAAATTCTCAAACTGGATCTGTGCAATTATTCGAAGTGTGTTGCCTGAAAGCTCGGTTCTGACCTGTGTGTAGTAATCGCTGCATTTTAAAAAGCCAACCAGCAAAAAAGAATCACCCCCAAAGGACAGCATGCCGAAAAGTGAAGAAGTCAGGCAGCCTGGTTCTGTCTGCCTTGGGATATGAAAATTCCTGTGAACCTGTCGCTGGTTGTGGATGTAGGATTCAATTTCTACTTCTTCCAGGTTAAAGGAGCCGGTCCCGGAAAAGGAAGTATAGCCGTTTAAAAAAAACCGGACATCACGGGGTGAGTGATCAAGTTCTACTTCATAAATCACTGGCTGGATAAAAGCTATTGAGACATCTTCCCCATTGTTAACAATGGTGCTGGAGAAAATCGTGTCTTCTTCCTGGAAACGCTCTGAGCACTCGATCACTACTCCATCGGGCATTGTGCCGGAAGAGCCGGATGTGCTTGAAACGATTTCCGGGTTTAGCTTTTTTATCCTCAGCATATCTTTTGTATTCCCTGTTCGAGACTGAATTATAAAAAATATTGCAAGACCAATACTGATAACAGGTGCTGTAAATCAAATACTACAAATCGACTGCTTCTGCGCCGTTTGTTGCTTCGCAGACATAAATATTTGCCGTGAGTTCTGTTTTTTCCCTGTAGCAGGCTGTGACCTGGTCAATGAAACTCTGGCGGCTGTCTGATTCTATTAGGGCCACTGCGCATCCGCCAAATCCTGCTCCGGTCATTCTTGCGCCATAGCAGCCCTGTATCTGCATTGCACATTCAACAATCGAATTTAATGCATCGTTTGAAACTTCAAAATCATCCCTTAGGCTGATGTGGCTGTTGTACATCAATTCGCCAAGCTGTACCCCGTCATTGCTTTTCATTGCATCAGCAGCAGCAAGGGTTCTTTCGTTTTCTGTAATTACGTGTCTGGCGCGCTTCCATGTGATCGAGTCAAGGCCCTCTGGCTGCGATTCAATCTGCTGCATGGAAACATCCCGCAGCATTGAAACCTTAAAAAAACTGGATGCTGATTCGCATTGCATCCGCCGTTCATTATAGGCAGAATCGACCAGGCCCCGGCGGGTGGTTGTGTCGAGTACTACAACCACGCTTCCTTCGGGCAGGGGCATGGCACTGGTGTCAAGGGAGCGGCAGTCAATCAGCAGGGCGTGGCCATTTTCTCCGCCAGCAGAAATCATTTGATCCATTATGCCGCAATTTACGCCAACCCAGTCGTTCTCTGCCCTTTGGCCGATCAGCGCCATTTTTGATGCATCCATTGAAAACCCGGAAACCTCCATAAACGTCCGTACAATTCCCATTTCCAGGGCAGCAGATGAAGAAAGCCCGGCTCCCATAGGCACATTACCCGTCATAACACCTTCCCAGCCGGTCAGGTTAAAGCCTTCCTCCAATAATACCCAGGCAACGCCCTTTACATACTCCCGCCATGTTGACCGTTCCTTGACTATGCTGGCAACTGCAAAATCAAGTTCTTCGCCGTAATCAAGGGAGTGCAGGTGAACATGTCCGTCGCTGCGTGGGCGCAGGGCAATCCACACTGCCCGGTCAATCGCAAGGGGCATGACAAAACCGTCATTATAGTCTACATGCTCTCCTATCAGGTTTACACGACCAGGAGCGCGTATCAGAATTTCAGGTGGCTCTTTATATTTTTCAATAAATGCCTGGGTTACTTTTTCATGAAGAGTCATTTTCTATACCCTTTTTGGTTTCTATCTGGCTTTGAAATGAATATCTGACAATTGCTTTAATCGCTCCGCAGCCTGTTCAGCCGTGATGTCCCGCTGGGATTCGCTCATCATTTCATACCCGACCATGAATTTTTTTACAGTGGCAGAACGCAGCAATGGCGGATAAAAATGCGCATGAAGCTGCCAGTGGGGATAATCTCCATCATCGGTTGGTGCGCCGTGCCAGCCCATTGAATAGGGAAAAGATACTTCAAATAGATTATCATACTTTGTAAGGTGCAGCTTTAAAATCTCAGCAAGACTTTTTCGCTCATTATCATTTAAATCAGGCAGCCTCAGAACGTGGCGACGGGGAAGTAAAAGTGTCTCAAAGGGCCAGGTCGCCCAGTATGGTACAACCACCAGCCAGTCGTCATTTTCAGCAACCACACGTTCCTGCTGCTTTGTTTCAAGGGCTGCATAATCCGTCAGCAGCACAGTGCCGTGCTCATCAAAGTAATTTTTCCGGCCCTGTTCTTCCTTGAAAGCCTCGTTGGGCATTGAGCTTCCAGCCCATATCTGCCCGTGGGGATGGGGATTTGAGCAGCCCATTATCGCGCCCTTGTTCTCAAAAACCTGTACCCATTTATAGTCTTTCCCCAGTTCTACAACCTGATCTGCCCAGACATTGACAACATTTTGTATTTCTTCGACACTCATCTCCGGTAACGTCAGGTCATGCCGGGGTGAGAAGCAGATTACACGGCTTGTTCCGCACTGGGTCTCAAACCGCAGCAGGGGCGAGTCCTGCGAAGATAAAAGCGGTGTATCCTTGAGAAGTGCGCCAAAATCATTATCAAACACAAAGGTGGAGGTATATTTCGGATTTACTGCTCCCCCTGCGCGGGTGTTGCCGGAGCACAGGTAACATGCAGGATCGTACTCTGGCCGCTTGTCTATGGGGGCATCTTCCTGCTTACCCTGCCAGGGCCGCTTGGTCCTGTGGGGCGAAACCAGAATCCATTCCTGAGTCAATGGATTAAAACGACGGTGGGGATGATTTGCCGGATCAAATTCCATTCTTTTTTTCCTTATATATAAAATTAAAAATATGTGATCAAAACACCGCCCCGACAACCGCCCGCTGCAACAGGCTTAAAAAAAACTATCGCAGCGGGGCAGTCTTTTAACGGGACAGTCTAATTATGCCTTTTTATTCAGATCGTCAATTTCCTGCAATACCTGCTTTTCATTGTACTTCAGGAAATAGATGCCAGCAGCAATACACAGGGCAAAACCAACAACTCCGCTCAGGCGTATGCCTAAATCATCTCCTGGATCTTTTCCCAGTGAAGTAAGGGCTGCAAAAACCAGAACACCAAAGGTTTGACCGAATTTCTGCATTAAAGTACGTGCAGCAAAAAACATCCCTTCCTGACGAATGCCGGTTTTCAAGGCATCATGTTCTGCAATATCTGCAAGGATTGCGTTTGGAAGCACACCTAAAAAGGAAAGTGGAATTGCAAGTAATATAACCACCAGGTACGCCTGTGTAGTTTCGGGTATGGGCAAATTTCCCATGAAAAAGATAAAAGAAAAAATACCGCCCATAAATAAAAATGATGCAGTTACAAGAATTTTTTTGCCAACCAGCCTTGCGAAAAGGTTAACCAAAGGATAGAAGAAAAAGGAGACAACCACCATTAAAGGTAGTAGTAAGCTCATCAATTCCTTGTCCAGCCCAAGTAAAACCGTTATGTAAAACAAAAGCCCTGTCATGACGATGGTTAATCCCATGAAGTATGAAAAATCTGCTACAACATAATATATAAAGCTCTTGTTTTTAAAGGTGCGCTTGAGAGCTTCCATCAGAGGTGTATCAGAGGGAACGCCCTGGCAGTACCTGTTTTCTTCTATAAATAAAGGCGGTATCATCATAAAAAATACTGCAATAACTGCAAGTACTCCAATACCTATCTGGATAACCCTTGTTGGGTCATCAATACCGAGCATGCCCCCCACAGCTCCTCCGGCAACAGGGACCATGGAAGCCATTACAATACCAATTGCATAGGTGATAGAAATCCAGGTGGAAAGATTTAAACGCTCATTTGCAGTATGACCCAGTTCCGGTAAAAGTGCGAAATAAGGTGTTACATAAACCGTAAGTGAAACATAAAACAGCACCTGCATTACAAATAACCATGCAATATTCCAGCCGCTGATACCATCAACAATCGGAAAGAACATTAAAACGCAAAATAATGCAGTGGGAACTGCGCCAAACATTAAAAAAGGAATGCGGCGGCCACGCTTGCCTTTCCAGTTATCGCTCAGGTTGGCAATCAACGGGTCAGTAATTGCATCAAAAAGTCTTCCACTGGCTGCCAGAAGTGTTAAGGTATTTA
>JAOZSB010000386.1 GCA_029939895.1 Desulfobacterales bacterium | reverse complement strand
ATCTGGTTTGTAGTTTTTAAAAAAATAAAATCACCTGATCAGAATGGATCAATTATAAAATAAGCAAAAAAGCTTCCCAAACTGTTTTAAGCATCGACTTAGCCCTTAAAAGGGTGAGAAATTTAGAATGTCACTTCATATTATCATAGACGGCTACAATTTTCTTCATACAACCGAAATGTACGGAATCCCTGTTGCAGCGGATCTTCAAGAGATGCGCGAGGAGCTTCTGGACAGCCTGGTTGAATACAAGAAATTTAAACCCCATAAAATTACCGTTGTGTTTGATGGAACCAATGCACCGTTTTTTTCGACAAAGCAATCCTCACATAAGGGGATAGGAGTCCGCTATTCTCACAAAGGTGAGCTTGCCGATGATGTGATTAAAAGAATGGCGGCCCATGAAAGGTCGCGGGCAATTGTGGTTACCTCAGATAATGATATTGCCCGGTCTGCCAATGCCTCGGATGCATCGGTGCTAGGCTCAGATGAGTTTGCCGAGAAGATGAAACAGGCCCTGTTTTTTGGGGATCATGAAACTGGTGATGATTTTTCAGATGACGGGTGGGTTCCAACAACCAAAAAAAAAGGCCCTGGAAAGCGTTTGCCTAAAAAAAAGAGAAAGACTGCAAAAAAAGCAAAAAAGCTGTAATATGCGTATTTAAGCGATTGCAGGATAATGTTAATTTTTTTTAATAAGATTAAAAATCCTTCAGGTTATTGACAGACAGGAAATTAGTATAAATCTTTTTAACAGTAGCAGCAAATGATTGAGCAATAAAAACAGTGCAGGTTGTCGGCAGGCAGTGAGTATAAATAATTTAATGATTATCTTGAGACCTGAAAAATATGAAAATTTGTGTGATTGATGGACAGGGCGGTGGTATAGGAAGCGTGATTATCAGGCGGATCCGTGAAGTCTTTGGTGAGTCCTTTGAAGTGCTGGCTTTGGGAACAAATGCAATAGCAGTGGCCCAGATGCTCAAGGCCAAGGCAAACAGGGGGGCCTCTGGCGAGAATGCCATAGTGCATACGGTAAAGGATGCAGATGTTATACTTGGGGCTGTCGGTATTGTGCTTGCACATTCCATGATGGGGGAGGTTACGCCCAGGATGGCCGAGGCGATTGCAGACAGCCCTGCAAGGAAGATGCTCCTGCCTGTATCCCAGGAGAATATTGAGATTATTGGTGTTCGCAGGGAGCCGCTGCCGCATCTGGTTGAGGAGTTGTGCCTCAAAAATTTAAAAGAGTTTATAGACAATTATTAGAATTTTGCATGAAAGAGACCGTAAATACCTACAACTCTTTCATATTTTGTTGTGGGCAGAAAAAAGCACATAAAAAGTCTGCCCGTGGCAGTTTGTATTGAATTTATAATTCATGATTTAAGGAGTAAGGCAAATGTGTGAAGCAAATGCATATCTGGTAGAGGGTAATGACGAAAAACTTATCATGGAAGCAGTGGACACCATTGAGCCGGATCAGGATGGTGTTAAGCTGGTTAATATTTTTGGCGAGCAGAAGTTTGTTAAGGGGAGCATCCACGCAATGTTTCTGGTGGATCACAAGATACTCCTCAAGGCTTGAGAAATAAATGCCTATAGTTATAGCAAAAACAGCAGGGTTCTGCATGGGAGTCCGCAGGGCGGTGGAGATGGTTCTGGATGCGTCCAATGGGTATGAGGGGCCGATTTACACCTATGGGCCTTTGATACATAACCCCCAGGTGCTTGACCTCTTGAAGGAAAAGGGGATTTCCAGGCTTGATGCTGTCCCGGAAAAAGGTGAGGGGACTGTTCTTGTCAGAGCGCATGGAGTGCCTCCGCAGGCAAAACAGCAACTCCGGGATGCCGGCTTTAATGTTATAGATGCCACCTGCCCAAGGGTTATCAAGGTGCAGACTATTATCAGAAAACATGCTGCCCAGGGCTGCGTCTGTATTATTGTTGGTGATGATGACCACGCTGAAGTTGTCGGGCTTCTTGGCTATACAGACGGTATGGGGCATGTTGTTGACAGTGTTGAGGCTTTTAAGGCACTGCCTGATTTTGAAAAAGTTATTATTGTTGCCCAAACTACTCAAAATACCCTTCTTTATGAAGAGATAAAAGACATTGCCGAGGAAAAATATCCAGGATGCAAGTTTTTTAATACAATATGCGATTCAACACAAAAGCGGCAGGATGAAATACGTAGCCTTGCAAATTCTGCTGATTCCGTGATTGTTGTTGGCGGGAAGGAGTCTGGCAACACAAGGCGGCTTGCAGAGATTGCTGGTGAAACCGGCAGGCTGGCCTTCCATGTTGAGACTGAATCCGATATTGATGCCAGCGCTCTTGTTGGGGTAAAAAATATTGCTATCACTGCAGGAGCTTCAACACCCAACTGGACACTAAAAAGGGTGATGCGGTCTCTTGAGTCGGTGCTTAATCAAAACGACAGGGGCTGGAGAAGAACCTTTAGAACTGTTGAGCGGGGGCTGCTGCTTACAAACCTTTACGTTTCCATAGGTGCTGGAAGCCTGTGCTATGCAGCAACCACACTTCAGGGGCTTGATCCGCAGATTTCTCATATCTTGATGGCTGCGTTATATGTGCTTTCCATGCACATTTTCAATAATCTTACGGGAAACCGCGAGGACAGCTATAACGAACCTGACCGGGCGGAATTTTACAACAGACACAAAATCTTTCTTATAACCCTTGCCCTGGCAGCAGGTGCTACTGGTCTTATTGCTGCTTTGTCCCTGGGTATGTATCCTTTTTTAATATTGCTTGTTATGAGCGGCCTGGGTCTTTCCTACAACCTCAAGCTGCTGCCTGAAGGCTCTGGACACCGTAAATACAGAAGTATAAAAGATATTCCTGGTTCCAAAACTATACTTATTGCAGTTGCCTGGGGCGTGGTCACAGCACTTCTGGCCCCGCTTTTCATGGCTGGAAATTTCAGTTTTGCAACAGCTCTGGCTTTTATATGGGCATCGGGAATAGTATTTGTCAGAACCGGGCTTTTTGATATTTTTGATATGCAGGGTGACAGGATTGTTGGAAAAGAAACAATACCCATCCTGATTGGGGAAAAAAAGTCCATAACCATTTTAAAGGTCACTCTTGGATTTTTAACTGCTCTTTTGATTATATCCGCCCTTGCCGGGCTGACAACCAGCCTGGGCTATTACCTTGCATTTTCCACCGGGCTGATGTTTTTGATCATATCCTCACAGGGAGCCAATGTGCCTCTGGCTGGTTTTCGAAAGGAACTGGCAGTTGAATCAATTATAATATTAACCGGAGTTATGGCTGGGTTATGGAACCTGTTGAATTAATAATTGATGGTGTTCTTGATCTCCACACTTTTCAACCAAAGGAGGTTCCGGAATTACTTGATGATTACTTTGCTGAGTGCATAAAGGCAGATATTTTTTCAGTGCGGGTAATTCACGGTAAGGGCACCGGGGTTCTAAAAAAACGTGTTCAATCCCTGTTGAAAAAAAAATAAACTTGTGTCTTCCTTCCGGGACGCACCCGGTAACGCAGGGGGCTGGGGAGCTACTCTTGTGGAGCTTGTTAAAGTATAGGGTCGAATTTCATAAGGAAGCCCGTTTCCGACTTTGAGATTGATAATATTAAAAAACATGGTTGAGCAGGCCGTCCACTGGGAAATGACAGTTTTATCGAGTAGCTTGAGTCTGAAACGGAACGATTTTTACGAAAAAAGAAGCCAGGTCTCAAAGTACAGCGTAGTAAAGTAACTAATTAAGTATCCTGTCCCCGGAACTCCACGATCCAATAAACCAAAGGAGGCATCATGAACAAAAGAGCCCTGATAAACGTGCCATACTTTTATTATAAAGATTATTCTGCTTGTCAATAATTTAGCATCGTGTCCCTCGAACTTAGTTGATGGAGGATATCATATTCATAGTCAGGAAGGTTCTGGAACTGGAGGATGTATCGGATTTATGGATTATTTGAAGGAGGAAGATTTAGGAGGTCTTGATGCAATTATAAAGAAACGTGCACTGCTTGGACAAAGAATAATACTAAAGGTAAAATAGGTAAATATGATGAAAAAAACACTTATTGTCTCTTTGTTAGCAAATTTTTGCTTAATATGTATTTGTATCTATGCTGGATCACAATTTTTAAGATATAAATTTCATAATGATTATCATCGGTCTCGAATGTTTGAATATGTGTTATTGGCGA
>JAOZSB010000385.1 GCA_029939895.1 Desulfobacterales bacterium | reverse complement strand
TAAAATTACAGCACGTTGGGTGCTATTCTAAAAAGTTAAACGGGACACTACTGGACCCGATCATTAAAAAAAACTCCGCCTTTGTGCATAACCAGATTTTGTTAATTCTTTGATGCCCAGCCTGCGAGCTGAGATCCGGATGCTTAATCTAAAGGAGGCTATTTTGATCAGCGGAAATGAAGAGCCGATTAAGTTGAGAGTTAGTATAAATAGAACTAATAGTTATTGTTTACTTTGATATAATACTTTGATATGTAAGTATATTATCGCAGAATTTTTATGTATCTGGTAATAATTTAAAAAAGAATAACAATTAACAAGTGCCGTTTTTTGGTGAAGTTCGTAAAAAGATGACGGCCTCATACTAACAAGCTATAACCTTGAAAAATGAAAACAAAACTAACACCAGGAAATGCAATACTATATGCATGTGAATTTGTTATTAGCTGTCTTCCTTTTGGCTTCTTTTTCAGTGCAGGATTAATTCAGATTTTACAAGAAATGGGAATAAAGCTGGATCTTTCTGAAAGGAAAATTCTTTTTATTTTTATTTTTATATTAGCATCGATAACCTTTATTATTAGCCGGTATAAACAATATAAGCGGTTGGAAGTCTGGGAGCTTACTCAAACCAATCTTCACCGTGGCAATCCTGCCAACCTGTCGGTCGATCTTTCAAAAGTCGTAAGGGTAATTCGTGGATTACCCAAATCTAAATACTACAATTTCTGGTATGGTGGAAAATTTCGGTTTAAGGAGCAAGGGGTTGTAGAAGCGACTTACTGCTGCACACTAATTTTAAAGCTTGAAAAAAATATTTATCTACCTTTATATTTATTCGACTATGGCAAAGGCGATAAGATAATGCAAGAGTTAGCAAACAGGTTGTCTGATAAGATTGACAATAACTATACTTTTAACCAATTAGAGAAAAAGAAACTTAAACGAAAATTTCTTAACCAAATCATTGAGCTATAACCTGTCATGTCAGCAGCTCGTGGGCTGGGCTGGTCACAAATCAAAAACTTCGCTACATGTCCAGCATTTTCATAAAATCATCATCATCAAGAATTTTAATATTAAGTTTTTGTGCGGTCTTGTATTTGGAGCCGGGCTTGAATTTTGGTGTGTTCAGGCCGCCGGCAACTAAGTAATCGGTTTTTTTGCCGACGCTGGTGCTGACTTTGCCGCCAAGCAGCTCAATCTTTTCCTTTGCCTGGTTGCGATTCATGCCCCCCACGGTTCCGGTTATAACAAATACTTTGCCGGTAAATGAGCCAGGTTCCTGTTTTTCAGGGTACACAATGGTAACCCCGGCATTGCTCATTTTCTGTATTACTGCCAGATTATCGGACATGCGGAAAAATGCTGCAATACTTTTGGCCATGATCGGGCCAATGCCGTCGATTGCGGTCAGGTCGTCCACGGTGGCGGTTTGAAGTTTGTCCAGGGAATCAAATTCAACAGCAAGCTGCTTTGCTGCAACTTCGCCAATATTGCCCATGCCCAGGGCGTAGATGAACCTGTTAAAGGGAACAGCTTTTTTTTCTTCAATCGCATTTATTATGTTTTCAGCAGCCTTTGGGCCCATGCGGTCAAGGCCCGCAAGGACTTCTGCATCAAGTGAAAAAATTCCTGCGCTCGATTTGATTATGCCGGAGTCAAAAAGGTTTATAACCAGCTTTTTACCGAGTCCGTCAATGTCCAGGGCGGTTTTTGATACAAAGTGAATTATTGCCCTTTTTACCTGGGCAGGGCATTTAATATTGGGGCATTTGGTGACAGCTTCGCCCTCAACCCGTTCAACTGGCGTGTCGCATTCAGGGCAGGTTCGGGGCATCCTGAACTCCTGCTCTTCACCCGTTCTTTTGGATTCTATAACCTTTACTACCTCCGGGATCACGTCCCCGGCTCTCTGGACAAGCACAGTGTCGCCAATCCTTACATCTTTTCTTTTCACTTCGTCATCATTGTGGAGCGATGCCCTGCTGACGGTGACCCCGCCAATGCTGACAGGCTCAAGGTGTGCAACTGGCGTAAGCGCGCCAGTCCTGCCGATCTGAATTTCAATGCCCAGCAGCCTGGTTGTCTCCTGTATGGCAGCAAATTTAACAGCAATTGCCCACCTGGGGCTTTTGTTCTTGTTTCCGGCTGCCTGCCGAAGCTCAAGATCATCGGCCTTTACTACCACGCCGTCAATTTCATAGTCGAGCTTATCCCGCTTTGCTTCAAGCTTCGTGTAGTAGTCAAGCACCTGCTCAAGGTTAAGCCCGGACTTGATGTCCCTGTTAACTTCAAAGCCCATTTTATCCAGTTTCTTCAGGGAATCAGCATGGGAAGTAAAAGTAATACCCTCAAAAGCACCAAGGGCGTAGAAAAAAACCTTCAGGGGTCTGGTTGCAGTAACCTTGGAATCAAGCTGGCGCAGGGAGCCTGCTGCTGCGTTTCTGGGGTTGGCAAACAGGGGTTCTTCCTGTTTGGCCCTTTGTCTGTTCAGTTTTTCAAATCCATCCTTGCTTATGTAAACTTCTCCCCTGACTTCGAGCAGGGCAGGATGGTCTGCACCATCAATTTTTTTCAGGGTTTTGGGCACAGATAAAATTGTTTTTACATTCCCGGTTATTACTTCTCCCGTTGTCCCGTCACCCCTTGTGGATGCCAGAACCAGCCGACCGTTTTTGTAAACAGCCTCCACTGCAATTCCATCAATTTTTGGCTCGGCAGTGTAAGTTATTTTCTTTTCTTCAGCATATTTGGAAAGCCGTTTGTTAAATTCTATCAGATCTGCATCGGTAAATGCATTATCAAGGCTCAACATGCGGATGGTGTGTGCTACTGTTTCAAATTTTTTCAGGGCTGGTGCGCCAACCTGCTTTGTCGGGGAGTCGTCCGTGGCAAGATCCGGGTACTGCTTTTCAATTGCAGTAAGCTCCTTCATGAGGCGGTCGTACTCGGCATCGGATACTTCCGGGTCATCAAGAACATAGTAGCGGTGGGCGTGGCTGCGAAGGTCTTCCTTTAGCTGGTTCAGCCTTTTTATGGTTTCATCATCAACCGTAACTTCAGCGCCTGGCTTTACGGTTGTGTTTTCTGGTTCAGACATAGATTTGTTAATACCTCACAAATTGACCGGCAGGTTTGTTTAAAAGATTTATTGCCAAACCCGGGGTTCCAGGTCTCGTGGTAAAGCTCGTCTGAAACAGCCAGAACAGCAGCAGCATCGACATGTCGATAGCCAGCAGCAGAAAAAAGGGCAGAAACTTCCATTTCAACCGCAACAGCACCCAGCCTGTGAAAATGGTTCAGTTTTTCATGGGTTTCACGGTAAATTGCATCGGTTGTCCAGATTGAAGAAAAATGGCTTTTTGCCTCAACAAGCGATAAGGCTTCAAGTGTTTCACCTGCCAGCAATCCTGGTGGCCCGGACGAATCGGTCACACCGTAGCCTGGTGATGTGCCTTCGTCGATAAACGCAGAGCATGGAACCACGATATCGCCAATGGAGACGGCATTATTTATGGCACCGCACCATCCAAAAAACAGGATCTTTCTGGCTCCCATGGCAACCAGGTTCTCCATGAGCAGTACGCAGTAGGATGAGCCTATGATTGGCCCGACAATGGAAAAATTATCACCCATATAAAACTGGCTCATAAAAAACTGCCTGCTTTTGAGCGTATCTTTTCCAAGTGCATTTACAATCAGCCTTAGATCGTTTGCACTGGAAACCATGATGCAGAACTCACCGATTTTCGGCAGGTTCAGGCCCTGACCAGGAGAAATTACTGCTTCATCATTTTTCATATCAGCCATTACCATTTTCAAGTGCCCATCAAGCCTGTTGAAAAACGATGGGCACGGTCAAAAGACGTTATTCCGGGTTATTATGCGCAGTCAACTCGTCCTTTACTTCGTCAATGACTTCATAAAACCATGAAAAATCTTCAATGGAAAGACGGCCTGTTTTTCTCTGGCTCTCGGTTCCGTCCTTTTTGATGACAACCCTTGGGCCTATTTGAACCTTGGCCTCGCCTTCTCCGTAACGATTGATTGATATAACAAGGCCCGTCTCTTCACAAACCCATCTCTTTAACTGTTTGTCCTTCTCAGGATCAAATGCCATAATAAACCTCCTAAGTTAAAAAAAAATAAAAATTTTTTTTATATAATGCATTTCAGTAGTGTCCCGTTTAACTTTTTAGAATAGCACCCAACGTGCTGTAATT
>JAOZSB010000384.1 GCA_029939895.1 Desulfobacterales bacterium | reverse complement strand
CATAGCCTCTTGCTTGATTTGGCTACAATAATTAATTTAGAAACAGCTCCTAATTCAATAAAAAAAATTAATTGCTTTTTCCTGCTTTTCTGTGATATGAAATTTTAATTAACTCGTATTATAATTGTTTCAAATTCTGGCGGATATCGCTATTTCGTAACATAATCTATGAAACGTAAAATGACAAAATTAATCAGGCTTACCCAAGCATTGACAATGCTGTTTATTATCCAGGTAGTGGCTTTTCCTGTTGTTGCAATTGAAGAGGAAAAACCAATAACCACTGCCTCGGAAACCAGGCTCAGCGTTTCTTCTTCTGTGATGTGCGAGGAGATAAAGGATGGAAAGCCTGTGAATGTATCTGCGGTTTTTTCAAAAAAACTGGACAGGATCAACTGCTACACACGGTTTAAACCCCTTGATCGTGATACTACTTTTTTTGAGGACTGGTACAGGCGCGACAAGCTGAACACCAGAAAGACCATAAGCCTTAAACCAAATTCCACATGGACATATGCAGGCATTTTTGTGCAGGAGTCAGACATGGGCCCGTGGCGTGTGGAGATAACAAACGAAAACGGGGACATCCTGCATGTCCTTCGGTTCAGCATTACGGATTAAAATGGAAATTATTTCTGAATTCCTGATGAGTATACGGTGGCAGGATCTGCTCGACATTGCTGTCAGCAGCTACATACTGTTCCGGCTGTACATGCTCTTTTGGGGAACCAACGTGTTTCGTGTGGTTGTCGGAATCCTGTTCCTTTTGCTGTTTGGCGGAATTGCTTTTCAGATGGGCCTTGTGGTTACAAGCTGGGCAATCCAGGGGGCAACTGCTGCCGGTGCAATTGTAATAATTGTTGTTTTCAGAAACGAGATCCGCTCGGTGCTTGAGGCTAAAAATTTACGGGCTATTGTCTGGGGTCTGCCCTCAAGAACCATTGATACGCCAATTGATGATATTACAGATGCTGTTTTTGAAATGGCCCATGAGCGATGCGGTGCAATCATAGTTTTTCCCGGAAAAATTGGTGTACGAGATAAAGTTCAGATCGGCATTCCCTGGAACGGAATAATTTCAAAGGAAATGCTGACAAGTATATTT
Source organism: Desulfobacterales bacterium (assembly GCA_029939895.1). Taxonomy (GTDB): domain Bacteria; phylum Desulfobacterota; class Desulfobacteria; order Desulfobacterales; family JAOZSB01; genus JAOZSB01. The sequence continues at coordinate 3,151 of JAOZSB010000384.1, read as the reverse complement.
TACCATGGCAATCCCGTCCACGATGGAGCTGCAATCATCCAGGGTGACAAGGTTTCTACGGTAAAGGCCATCCTGCCGCTTTCCCGGCGCACAGACCTGCCCACATACTACGGCACAAGGCACAGGGCTGCCGCAGGGCTTACGGAAAAAACAGATGCACTGGTGGTTGTGGTCTCTGAAGAACGGGGAGCTGTCACGGTTTGCAAACAATCGACCATAAGACGGATTCACAAGAAAAAAGATCTTATGGCAGAGCTGACAACCCATGAACGGATTGTAGAGGGCAAGGTCGGCAACGGTAAAACCGGTTTTTCAAAGGTCGCTATTGCTGCTGTAGTTTCTGTGATGGCGATAACGGGCGTATGGTTTAATTTTACAAAGGGCAGGGACACCCTTATTACAGTGGATGCGCCCATAGAATTTGTTAACAAGGCTCCTGACACGGAGATCCTTAGAACCTCCGCCAGCACAGCCAGCCTGCAACTATCCGGGGCAACTGCGCTGATGCGTTCTGTAAAGTCTGAATACCTGGTGGTGCGGCTTGACCTTCGAAAGGCTGCCCTGGGAAGCAATACATTCAACATCAAGGCAGAAAATATTCACCTGCCTCCGGGAATAACCCTCAAGATGGTGAACCCCCCAAGAATTGAAGTGATACTTGACACAGTGGCAACAAAAGATATACCAGTACAAGTGGACTGGGCAGGACAACTTCCAGATGACCTGCTTATTCATGGAGTCAAAATAGAGCCTCGCACAATACAGGTTACTGGACTCAGCAAAATACTTGATGATATATCAACAATATATACTGAAAAGGTGTATGTTGACATTTTAACAGCAATACCCGGCGTTCCAGGTAGAATTGATGTAAGCCCGATACTTGGGCATATTTCTCTTAAGGTTGCACCAGGTTCTAAAGACAGAATAGCGGTTACATATGCTGCAGAAAAACGAGAGCCAGCCAGATAAAACTTTCTGGCGATCCATGATAGTTGATCCAATAAAAAAAGCCTATGAGCGGTTTCTTAAAATCAGAGGAACCCCAGAGGAAATAGCCCGTGGCATGGCCCTTGGCGTGTTTGTGGGCATGTCACCATACATAGGCTTTCACACTGTTATTGCTGTTTTTTTTGCAGCAGTACTCAAGTGGAACAAGTTTTCTGCGGCTGTAGGCGTACAGATTACCAACGTATTCACCGCTGCCTTTGTATACAGGTATACATACATGGTTGGCGCGTTTTTCTGGGAAACAAAACGCCCCTTTAAACCACCCGAAGAATTCACCCTTGCCTTTGTTTTAGAGGTCATAAAAAAAGCACCTGAGTTTTTCTGGATACTGACCATAGGCGGACTGGTGACAGGTATACCCCTGGCCCTGCTGACATATTACTTCTCCTTTATAGCAGCAAAAAAATACCAGGAAGATATTAAAGAAAAACTAATTGAAAAGAAAGAAAAGCTTAAAGAAGGAAGAAAACAACGAAAAAGCAATAAAATGAAGAAAAAGGGAAAAAAGAAAAATCGATAAAAACAAGGGGTCAAAACCCGTGATTAAAAACGATATTTTCGAAAACAAACTTCAGGGACTGCACAGTCTGTCATCCACGGCAGTTGATACAAAACATATTGAAACCTTCCGGGAATATGTTCTTAACTTTGCAGCCAACCGATCCACAGGACTTAACCCCTATATTTTTTCAGAAGAAACAGGCATTCCATTTCGTGATGTGCTGTCCCTGTTTCTTTTCAGCGTAAAGGCCGATATTCTTAATATTGCCTGGAACCAGGTTTGCCCTGATTGCGGCGGCATCCACTCAAACCATGATACCATCAACTCCATTGACAGGGATTCATACTTCTGCTTCCTGTGCGACAGCTATGCAAACACTGCACTTGATGAATGGATCGAAGTGTCCTTCAGCCTGAACAGAGACATGCTAACGCCCGTGGAAAAAAAAATTTCCAGCAATATATGGGAGTATACAGAAAAATACTTTTCATCCTGCACAATAATGTCGCAGAAACAGTTGAACACACTGGAAAACCTGACCCATGGCTTTACATTCATTGAGCCTGGCGAGACAGCGAGCATGTCTTTTTTACCAGAAGCAGATCAGAGGTATATGCTGTTTTCCTTTGAGATAAATAATTATGTCTATTTTGACACCACCATAAAAGCACAAAACAGCACTCCCCGGATATTTGATATTGAAATCAACAGCACACAGTTTAATTGCTCGTCGCCTGCCATGCATGCTGCGGATACCACCTTTAGACTCACCAACAGGTCTGGACAAAAAGTACTGGTCATTCTTAGCAACTACCTGCATGGTCGTACAGAGCTGGAGCCACGGTTCAGGCCCTTTCTCAACGGCAAGACCCTTTTAAACAGCCAGTTGTTCAGGACATTGTTCCGGTATGACCGCATTTCACAAAACCTGTCCCTTACCCTGAGAAGCCTTTCAATACTTTTCAGCGACATTAAGGATTCAACCATTTTATTTGAAAAGCTGGGCGATGTAAAAGCCTATGAGCTGGTCAACAGGCACTTTGAGATCCTGATGCAGTGCATAGACTCCCGCAATGGCGCAGTTGTTAAAACCATTGGCGATGCTGTTATGGCGACATTTAACAACCCCATTGACAGCCTTGAGGCATCAATTGACATTATCCGGGCAATAAACAAGTGGCAGGAAACCATAGGCGATTTCGGGATTAAAATCGGACTCAATGAAGGGCAGTCCCTGGCAGTGAACTTAAATGATACCATTGATTATTTTGGCCAGTCCGTGAACATAGCCGCAAGGGTGCAGGGGCTTGCCAATGCCAACGAACTGTGGGTTACCGAGCCTGTACTCAATAACTCTAAGGTAAATAAAAAACTGATCCAGATGGAAAACAACAAAGAAGTGCAGATCAAAAAACACATTGCACAGCTAAAGGGAATCATAGAAAGCCAAACCGTTTACCAGCTTAATTTTATCGATGTGCCTGAATGAAAACTGCCTTAATTTTGTCGATGTGCCAGAATGAAAACTGCCTTCGCACTCAATCTCTTCGTTGGAAATAAAACATAATCCTCAGCGTACAACCGAGTACGCCTGCGGTTATGTTGTTTTTTCCGCCTCGATCTTGAGCGCGAATTCAG
>JAOZSB010000383.1 GCA_029939895.1 Desulfobacterales bacterium | reverse complement strand
ATATGGAATACAGGATTCATACGGTTTCAACTAATCAGGCACTGGGCGAAGGCACTGGCATCCCTGCGGCAGTGGGTGCTATATTAGTACAGGAAGGCAAGGTAACTGAAAAAGGCGTTTTCCCACCAGAGGGAGGAGTAAGCCCTGCTGACTTCATTGAGCTAATCAGACCGCTAATGGGTATCGATTCTGAGGGATCAGATTCTGTAAGCAGTGCTGTGATTGTAGAACAGGTTGATGAAAACGGTCAGGTTACAAAAATGGATTTCTAATCATCTTTGAGTGCAAACTGCCACGGGCAGACTATTTATGTGTTTATTTTTTGCTCACAACAAAATATAAAATAATTGTAAGTATTTACGGTCTCTTTTATACAAATGTTTATTGGGACTTTTTTGCTTATTTCATAACCCGACACAGGGGACAAACCAAACAATCGGCTTTGATGTTAATTTTAAGTTTACCGGGACATTTGAAATGGATGAAGAATATATACTTGCCTTTGACCACGGCACATCAGGCATAAAGACTGCCATTGTTGATACGCAGGGGCAGGTGCTTGCCCTTGAATCAAAGCATACACCAATCCATTTTCTACCCGATGGAGGCGCAGAGCAGGACCCTCAGGACTGGTGGGAGGCCATGCTCTACACTGCCAAAAAACTTGTACAAAGGCAGATTGTTTCTCCAGAAAAAATCACGGCAATCTGTATTTCAAGTACTTTTTCAAGCACCGTAGCAGTTGACAGGCAGGGCAACCATCTGATGAATTGCCTGACCTGGATGGATTCCAGAGGTGCACCATATCTAAAAAAAACAATCCAGGGTTTTCCCTCCATCCAGGGTATTGACCTGCTCAAGGGGTTGACATGGGTTTCTAAAACCGCCGGCGCACCAGCATTATCGGGCAAAGATGATATTGCCCATGTTTTACTTTTCAAATATCAATTTCCAGAAGTATATGAAAAAACCTATCTTTTCCTGCCCAGCAAGGATTATCTAAACCTGAGATTAACCGGAGAATTTGCAGCATCCTATGATTCCATGCACCTTTTCTGGGTAACCAACATCAAAGACATCAACAACATGTTTTATGATGACAAGTTAATCAAATGGCTTGATATTGATAAGGATAAGCTGCCCCCCCTGAAGTATTCCACAGACATACTCGGCACAATCTCAGCCTCAATGGCCGATGAAATAGGCCTTAATCATGACGTGAAGGTAGTAATGGGCTCACCAGACCATCAGTGCGCCTGCCTTGGCTCTGGTGCTGTGCAGGACTTTGAGGGCCACATTTATATTGGCACTTCATCCTGGATTGAGTGCATGGTTCCCTTTAAAAAAACAGATATAATGCACTCCATTGCATCATTTCCAACCTCCATACCTGGAAAGTATCAATGCATCAACGAGCAGGACCTGGCTGGCGGCTGCCTTGCTTTTCTAATGGATAATATCCTTTTTTATGAAAATGAGCATCTCAAGATAGAACCCCCGGAAAAAGCATATGACATTATAAACAAAATCGCAGCGCAGGTTCCCCCGGGGAGCAACAAATTAATTTTTACTCCCTGGCTCAATGGAGAAAGAACGCCTGTGGATGATACAAAACTTCGTGGTGGCTTTTTTAACATTTCAAAAACCACCAACAGAGATCATCTTATCCGGGCAGTAATGGAGGGAGTGGCATACAATACACGCTGGAGCCTTAAATATGTGGAGAGGTTTATCAAAGGAAAAATGCCGCTGATTAATATCATAGGCGGTGGAGCAAAGTCAGATGTCTGGTGCCAAATTTTTGCAGATGTATTAAACCGGGACATCAGGCAGGTAAAAGATCCAATCAATGCCAATGCCAGAGGTGCTGCCTTCATAGCCCTGATGGCCATGGAGCATGTTAAGTTCGATGAAATTCCCAGCCTGGTAAAATATGAAAAGACCTTTTATCCTGACCCTGAAAATAGAAAAATCTATGATGATTTATTTGAAAAATTTGTCCAGATATACAAAGTTAATAAAAAAATCTTTCATCAACTTAATTGACGCACACAACATGCACTATCGCTTTTATCAGCCGTCTGTAATTGTAAAAACCTACTGCTTATCTCCCGCAAAAAAACCGTTTGCACCATTGGCAGAATCTTTTTTCACGCCCCAGACACCACCAATATTTTCTGCATTTGTTCCATAAAAGGAACCTGAAACCTTCTTATAAGGAGTGGTAGTTAATACCGACCCATCTTTATTCATAGTAAAGGTACCATTATCAAACTGAAAATTACTGCCGACAATAGTCCCGGACCCACCCGATATAGTGACTTCCCGCTGGCCCGTACTTGATAAACCATTGTTAACAGTCATAGTAAAGTCATAAACAGAGTTACCAGTGACATTGCATGTAAAAGAACCATTACTCATTGCATCGCCAGTACCGGAACCAGACCACCAGGTTCCCTGGGCAGAACCTGAATAAGATAAAGTCTGAGACGAAAAATCATAGTCCGATGGCGTGGGTGTACCAATAACATAATAACCATAGTTCTCGATATTTCCTTGATATGCACTGCCATATGTAAAATTACTTGCAGCCGTCCATCTACCCCACTCCATATATGATGTTTCGCCAAGAACCGATGAAGTAATTGCAGAATTAACATCAGAGGGGGTTGAAGTAATTTCAGTTCGCTTTACCTTATCAAGCCCCTGAGTTTTGATAACATTTGAAGTTGCTGAGGCAGATACCTCATTCCCGATAACCTCACCTGAAAAATCAGCCAAATCATCGCTCACAAAAACATAAGAAAGAACAGGTGAAGAATCCTGATTAGAGAGCATGGCAGAGAAATAGCCATACTTTTCCGTAGTGGTGGTTTCTGTAGGTGGTTCAACTGGCGGAGTATCAGGCAGATCCGGCGGTGGTTCAGGGGGGGTTGGTAGTGCTTCCACTATAATTTCAGGTTCCTTTTTTGGCTCCCCTCCAGAATCTTCGCTTTGTCCCTCATTAGATTTCCCGCCTTCCTTTTTTTCTGCCTTCTTTTCTGATTTCTTTTCCCCGCCTTCGCCAGTGCCTCCAGCAGCTTCTTCGTCTCCAGAAGAATCATCAGCAGGAGGTGGCGGAGCCTCGGTACTCTGCTCGAATTGTGCAGCAACATTTGCAGGTGTATCAACAACCTTTCCGGCTCCTTCTGCTGAGACTTCAAGGTTCTGCCCTGCCCCCACGGTATGAATAGCATCATCAAGTGGTGAAGACACATCAATCTGGCCATCAAAACTATAGGCAACTGTAACCTGCTTACCGGCTGCCGCAAGGTTGGTTGCAGCTAAATATTTTAAAGCAAGCAAATCAGATGTATCAGCAAGATAATAAGGCTTTGCAATCCGGGCAGTTGTTCCATCAGGCTCTACTAACTCAACACCAAACTTTGTCCCGCGAACACCCATGGCTGCTGTCTGTGTCCTCACCGATGTGGATGAATTCTTATACCTGAACATCCTGACAACATAGAACATTGCCTTGCCACGAGCCATACTGAATATGGAACGTTTCTTCCCCTGCCTAATTTTATCCACATAGTCGTCCATGCTTATTCGGGACCTGTCGCCAAGGGTAACAACATCTCTGGTCGTGAACTTGAGCCTGCACCTTGACTTACCCAATGTAAAAACAATATCGCCTTTAAAAACTTTATCTCCGCGCTGGGCAAAATAAGCCCTATTATTCCTTTTATGAAGGACAACAACGGTTCCCTTTTTCGACTGAATAAGACCAATCTTTGTTGCCTTTAAGGGCAGATAGTAATCGACCACATCATAACTTCTTAGATCAGCAGGTAGTGCAAACCTGAGAACTGCGTTTCCCCTTTGTTTTTCAGCATGTGCAAAGGCCGCAAAGAAAATTACAATTACCACTGTAAGAAAAATTGATAAACGCTTCATGAGTGATATCCCATAGATTTAAAGTGTTTATAAAATATTGAAGAAAGCGTATCCATATCGTTTGTTTTTGAATTACTTTAAAATGCTCTTAAAAGATACCTGTGGCACATTACAAGATATACAAAAAAAGAATATTTAAAAAATTTTTATATTTGTTAGAGACTTATAGTTTTCTAAAATTTATATAATATTAAATAATATATCATATTTGCATCATAAGAGCAAGCAAAACTCTGTTATATTATCAAGTGCAATATTCAGACAGATATTGAGTTTAAATATTAAAAATTTTTTATTGTATCATTGAAATTCATAATTAGAATGATAATAT
>JAOZSB010000069.1:2303-15700 GCA_029939895.1 Desulfobacterales bacterium | reverse complement strand
AATTACAGCACGTTGGGTGCTATTCTAAAAAGTTAAACGGGACACTACTGATACAATATTACTTATTATTTTGCAAATTCTATTAATTAAAAATCTTGAAAACAACTATCAGGATCAGTAAATTAACTGCATTAACACTTTTTGCTTGGATGTACTTAACAAAGTTCATTTGCCAGCTTTAAACCTGCAATTACTTATCTAAAATTGAGAAAATAACTATTGACACCAATGTAAGTGTAATTTACAATATGCCTTACAGATATAGTTTGAATGTGCTTTATATCTGTTATAATTGAGTTTTTGAATGTAAGTTTCTTTTACTTGGCGTTGCAATCAGCCAATAATGCTGCCAGGGCAGCCCTGGTTTTTAAGTCGCTGCTACAACGAAGTCATGAAAAATTGCAGGACTATAATCACTGCTTTCATATAAACGTTTTTAAAAATTAAAGATACCTAACCTGTGAAAAGGGTAATGCATGGCAGGCAAAACAAAAAAATGGACACCCCAGGATATTAAGGATAAAAAATCACAGCCTCCGGGCCGTATTAAGATCGCCGAAGCATTGCGGGAACTGCTCAAGGAAAAGGATTTCAACTCCATCACTACCGCTGAAATTTCCAGAACCTCCGGGGTCAATGAAGCATTGATCTACAGGTATTTTAAAGACAAAAGAGGATTACTTCATGAAGTTCTGGCTGAGTTTTTTGAGCATTTTCTTCTTGAGGTACATTACGATTTAAAAGGAATAGAGGGATGGGGCGATAAGCTGCGAAAGCTGATTTGGAGTCACTTCAATTACTACAGCAGGTACAGAATATTCGCAAAAATTCTTTTGCTGGAGGTCAGAAATCATCCTGGATACTTTGAAAGCGCAACTTACCAGACAGTAAAACAATATTCCGGTGTGATACTCGACATCATAGAGGATGGCATTCGCAAGGGTGAAATCCGTGATGACATTTCTTCGGCACATATCAGGGACATGATCCTTGGGGGGATTGAGCATTTTTGTATGACATCTATTATCTTCAACCGGGAAATATCACCAGATGACCTCCAGGCAGAATTATGCACAATCCTGTTTGACGGGATTCGGAAAGCGGGCGTGGAAGGATCAGCAAAATAAAATCATGGTGTTGTGACCCAAGGCTTTCTTGATAATTGTGGGGAAGGCTTGCCGCAATATCGAGTACTGAAGTTGAGACACAGCAGAAGAGGGGAAAATTTTTTTTGAATAAAATGTAAGTAACACCTACATACAAAGTTCGGTGTGAGTTTTTTTGCTTATTTCATAACAGACCATCGGTATAAACCAAGCAATCGGCTTCGATGTTAATTATAATTAAATCATCCCTTCAGGACGAGCGGGGCTGGGCAATCTGAACCGGTGGCTAAGGCACACCGGCTATACGACTATTCCCCTCCAGGGAACTAAACTCGGTATCCACTTAGCCCTGTATGGGCGGCATATAACAGCCTGGGGTGTTAACCCCAGGTACGGACAACCAGCACATTAAAACCCTGTAAGGGCGAAATATAAGTACAATAGGAAACAATCCGATGGAGTATTCAAAAATAAAGCTTTGTTAAAAATCTAATTTTATCAGGAGAAAAAAAATGGCACAACAAATTGCAGATAGAAGAGATATTGACTTTGTTCTTTATGAGCAACTGAATTCAGACAGGCTCAGCAAAACCAGGAAATACAAGGGACAAAAACGGAACATGTTCGACATGGTCATCACTGAAGCTCGAAATCTGGCAATCAAGGAGATTTTGCCCCTGAACGAAGATGGGGACAGGGTGGGGCTGACCTTTGAAAATAACCAGGTTACGGTTCCTGAAAGTTTCCACCGGGTTCTTAAATTACTTCAGGAGGGAGAGTATTTTGCCATGAGCGACGACCCAGCAGTCGGCGGAATGGGACTTCCCCATGTAGTCACCCAGGCAGCCATGGAATATATAATCGGAGCTGATTTCTCCTTTTCAATCACTTGCCTTGCGTGTCACGGCGCTGGCAAGATGATTGAAATTTTTGGAACAAAGGAACAGAAAGACCTCTATCTGGGAAAACTATACTCCGGCATGTGGGGGGGAACCATGGTTCTTACTGAACCGGAGGCAGGTTCGGATGTTGGCGCCCTTACAACCACTGCAAAGAAAAATGATGACGGAACCTATTCCATCAGCGGAAACAAGATATTTATTACCGGCGGAGAGAACAATCTGACGGATAATATTGTCCATCTGGTGCTGGCCAGAATCGAAGGCGCTCCAGAGGGAACCAGGGGAATTTCCATCTTCATTGTTCCCAAGATATGGGTAAATGATGACGGCAGCCTTGGAGAATCCAACGATGTGCTTTGTACCGGCATCGAGGAAAAACTGGGCCTGCACGCCTCTGCCACATGCCAGCTCACCTTTGGTGACAAGGGGAAATGCAGGGGCCTGCTGCTTGGGGAAGAAAACAAGGGAATGATGGTCATGTTTTATATGATGAACGAAGCCCGCCTGCTGGTCGGCAGTGTTGGGCTTTTCAATGCATCCTGTGCCTATCTGTATGCGGTGAATTATGCAAAGGAGCGTGTGCAGGGGCGTGATCTTGCTGACATGATGGACAAGAATGCCAGGCCAGTGGCGATCATCCGGCATCCCGATGTCCGGCGCATGCTGATGTGGATGAAGTCCCATGTAGAAGGCATGAGAAGTTTTGTGTATTATGTTTCCTCTCTTTTTGACCGGGAAGCGTGTGCAGCAGACGATGAAGAGCGAACATTTGTCGCGGATCTGATCGAACTCCTGACACCGATTGTCAAGTCCTACTGCACTGACCGAGGGTTTGAAGCAACCGTAGAAGCAGTGCAGGTTTATGGCGGCTATGGATATATCAGGGACTATCCAGTGGAGCGGCTGATGAGAGATTCAAAAATTAACTCCATCTACGAGGGAACCAACGGAATTCAAGGCATGGATCTCCTGGGAAGAAAACTCGGAATGAAAAAGGGTGCGGTTTTCATGAATTTCATGGGCGAGATCCAAAAAACCATTGCACAGGCAAAAGATAACAATCTTCATGAACTGGCACTGCCCCTGGAACAAGCTCTGAATCGTTTGGGAGAGATTGCAATGCATATGGGTAAAAGCGCCATGTCGCCTGATTTTAAGGTGGCATTTTCCTTTGCTTCTCCTTTCCTGGATGTGATGGGAGATGTCATCATGGGATGGATGCTGCTTTGGCGTGCGGCTGTTGCCGGGCCAGCCCTGGAAAAGATAGTTGGACAAAGTACAGGCGATGCACGAATCGAGAAAATTCAAAAAAACAAGAATGCAGCCTTTTACGAAGGGCAGCTTAAATCAGCCGAATATTATATCCTGACCCAGCTGCCTGTAACAATGGGGAAAATGAATTCCATAGAAGCCAGCAACAATGCAATCATCGAAATTCCAGAGGTTTCATTCGGAGGATGATTTATAAAGCAGTTAATGCAAAGAAGTAGTTTGAATATTTTAAATGAGCCAGCCATAAGGCTTCGTTAAAAAACATTCAAATTTAAAAATAATATCAATCGCACAAAAAATAATTATCAGGAGTTTTTTGCTTATTTCATAACCAGACCACATGGGTAAACTAAGCACCTGGCTTCGAAAAAAATTAAGGTTATTGGGAGGAGAGGAAAATGAGAAAGGTTAATGTGATTGGCGTTGGAATGACAAAATTCGAAACCCCAAAGGCTCTTACTCCGTATACGAACCTGGGAAAAGAAGCTACCCAGGATGCGTTAAAGGATGCTGGAGTGGACTACAGCATGATAGAGGAAGCCTATACTGGCTGGGTTTATGGGGATAGCTGTGCCGGTGAAAAGGTTTTGTATCAGGTGGGCATGACCGGGATTCCCATATTTAATGTGAATAACAACTGCTCAACCGGATCAAACGCCCTGTACCTGGCACGGCAGGCCGTTGCAAGCGGTGTTGTGGAATGCGCCCTGGCACTGGGATTTGAGCAGATGACACCTGGTGCGCTTGGCATAGTTTTCACTGACCGCCCCATGCCAATGGAAACTTTTATAGAAAAACTGGGGGAGGTTCAGGATCTGCCCAGGAATGCACCCATTGCTCCAATGCTGTTCGGCGCTGCTGGTGTGGAGCATCTGGAAAAATACGGCACAAAGGCTGAAACATTCGGAAAAATATCAGTAAAAGCACGAAAACATGCGCAGCATAATGAAAGAGCGGTTTTCAGGGATCTTCTCACCCTTGAAGAAATAATGGAATCTCCGCACATGTATGGCCCCCTTACCCGTTATCAGTGCTGCCCGCCCACATGCGGTGCAGGTGCTGCTGTTTTATGCTCCGAAGATTTTGCCAAAAAGCATAACATAAAAACCCCGGTCTATATTGCAGGGCAGGCCATGGCATTTGATTTTTCAAGCACCTTTGAAGATAAAAGCCCAATGAAAATTGTAGGCTATGAAATGACATCTGCTGCCTCAAAAAAGGTCTATGACCAGTCAGGGCTTGGGCCGGATGATATTGACCTGGTTGAGCTTCATGATTGTTTTACTGCCAACGAACTGGTCACCTATGAAGGGCTGGGCCTGACACCCGAAGGAACAGCGGAAAAATTTATTGAGGATGGTGATAACACCTATGGTGGCAAGGTGGTTACCAATCCTTCAGGCGGACTTCTTTCCAAGGGTCATCCCCTCGGAGCAACCGGGCTTGCACAATGTGCGGAAATCGTATGGCAGCTAAGAGGTGAATGCAATTCTCGCCAGGTGGAAAATGCAAAGGTGGGTCTCCAGCATAATATCGGTATTGGCGGTGCTGCGGTTGTGACCATGTACCGCAATGAGCAGTAAATTTTTTTTTGAGGAAAAATAAAAATCAGGAGTTTTTTTGCTTATTTCAAAACCAGGCCGTCGGTATAAACTTCTCATTGTCTGGATTTTCAAGGGGTGACACCTGCAACTCGTTGCTGGTGTGCGAAGCACAAGAGGAAGCGAAAACATTTTGTATGGCACATCGACCGACAATCTTACAACCGTGCCTGAATGAAAGCTGAATTCGCGCTCAAGATCGAGGCGGAAAAAACAACATAACCGCAGGCGTACTCAGTTGTACGCTGAGGATTATGTTTTTTTTCCAACGATGAGATTGAGTGTGAAGGCAGTGTTCATTCAGGCACATCAATCAACTTAAGTTTATTAGGAGTAAAGCATGAACAAAATACTGCAAAACAGAGTTGCAATTATTACAGGATCTGGAAGAGGAATTGGCAGGGCAACTGCCATGATGCTTGCCGAGCAGGGCGCAAGGGTCGTGATCAGCGATATAGATGCCGCACCTGCGGAAGATACAGTCAATGATATTAAAAAGGCTGGGGGTGAAGCAATTGCATATGTGGGGGATGCCATGGCACCCGACTTTGCTGAAGGCATTGTCAATAAAAGCGTTGAAACCTGGGGCGGGCTGCACATCATTGTCAACAATGCCGGGTTTACCTGGGATGCCATGATTCATAAGATGACCGAAGAACAGTGGGATAAGATTCTGGATCTGCACCTCAAGGCCCCCTGGCGAATCATCCAGGCTGCAAAACCCTACTTTTGTGATGCTGCAAAGGAAGAGATGGAAAAAGACGGAAAAGCTGTCGCCCGTAAAATCATCAACATTTCTTCCGTTGCCGGGGTTGGGGGTAATGTTGGGCAGGCCAATTATTCTGCTGCAAAATCCGGTGTTATCGGGCTGACAAAATCCGTCAGCAAGGAATGGGCAAGGTTTAATGTGCAGGCCAATGTGGTAGCCTTTGGCTTGATTGACACTCGGCTGACCCAATCCAAGGAAAAGGGAAATGCTGTTGAGGTTGGTGGAGAAAAAGTTGCTGTAGGTATACCTGAAAAGCAGAAACAGGTGTTTACCCAGATGATTCCAATGGGGAGGGCTGGTACTGCCGAAGAAGCAGCCAGCGCAATCATGTTTTTTGCTTCCCCGCTTTCAAACTACGTGTCAGGTCAGTGCCTGGTGGTGGCTGGCGGGTTTACAATGTAATTTGATTTGCCGGGGTTGCATTACCCGGCGCGCAGGTGAGTTGAAAATAAAAGTATTCTTATGAGGAGGTGCTATGGCACTAAATTTAGAAATGGTCGGTAAAAACATGGAACCGATTGGCTTTACTTATGATCAAGACGATGTGATTCTTTATGCACTGGGAATCGGCGCTGGTGTTGAAAATCTTGATTTTGTATATGAAAAAAATCTTAAGGTTTTCCCCACCTTTGCTGTGGTTCCTTTCTTTCCTGCCCTGGTTCCCTTTATCCTGGCAGCAAAGATAAATTTATTTAAGCTGCTTCACGGAGAACATAAAATTATTGTACACAAACCGATCCCAGCCTCAGGAAAACTTTCAACCACGGCTGTGTGCAGTACTGTTTATGATAAGGGAGATAAGGGAGCAGTAATACATGTAGATTTTAAAACCAGAGATGAAAGTGATGATCTCATTTTCGAAAACAGGGCCATCATTATAGACAAAAGTGCTGGAAATTTTGGCGGTGACCGGGGACCCGAGGCCGAAAAAATTCTTCCGCCGGAAGGGCAGGAACCAGACTTTCAGGTAATCCATGAGACCTCCCCGAATCAATGCGCCCTTTACAGGCTCAGCGGTGACAAGAATCCACTTCACATAGAGCCTGAATTTGCAGCCAGGGGCGGGTTTGACAGACCGATTCTTCATGGGCTATGCAGTTATGGTTTTGCAGGCAGGGCCATCCTTGAAAGCGTGTGCGATAATGATCCAGCCCGTTTAAAATCATTTGGTGTTCGCTTCATGAATGTAGTATATCCCGGTGACTCGCTGATTACACAGGGATGGAAGCTCGATACTGGTAAATACGTGATCCAGACAAGCAACCAGGATGGCAAAATTATTTTAGGTAATGCTTTGGCGGAAGTAAGTTAGCCGCATAATACTGACCCGGAGCGGTTTAATCGGAATGCAAAAATCTTTAAACCGCTCCCTCATTATCAGGTGCAGGTGCGAAATATGAATTTTTAATCAGAAAGTATTTGCGCATCAAAAAGGCTGCCGGTCGCCTGAAATGGTAAAATTTTTTTGGGGGAAAAAAAGATAAAAGGGGGAAAAATTTGCCCTTGGCAGGAAAAAAGTGCTGCATTTTTTGTTACAAAACAAACTTCAATCAAGCCAATCTATGCTACAATTTTCAGGTCTGTATTAAAATTTTCAAATTTTAATAATAAGTGTTCCATGGTGTCCTGTCCTTCCATGTTAAAATAAAATTTAGAAAAAAAGGTCTGGAAGGTCATGTCAAATTTCCATAATGTCGGGTGTCGCCATATAAGTGCCCTTTCAGGATGTTCTGTGTCCAGGCATATATCTGGGGGAGAAACAACATTGTGGCTGCGACAAATAAAGGGTCTGAATTCATAAATCGAACAGCTGTAATTTGATTTTTGAAATTCGCATGGTATTTTCATAAGTGTGAATTCGCGGGCCTGGTTTTGAAAATCCCCAAGATGCTTTTTAATTATATCCTGTTGAATTATAAGCCTGTCCATGATGCCTTGTCTGAAAACATCAACTTCATTTGAAGAAAAATGGGATCGAAGTTGAAACCAGATATTCAAGGCTTCCATTGGAGAGATAGCCACAAGTGTTCTGCAGCATGCACCGCATTCATCATTACAGGCTATAGGTGGTGAAGAAGTTAAATTGAAAGCCGATATTGCCTTGTCCAGGTGAGCATAATAGTCTGGCAGTTTGCTTTTTAAAAATGCCTTTAGTGGTAATTGGCCAGAGTTCACCTGGCGAGCAAGGTCAGTTGCGCAATTAACAAACTGCTCTATTGTTTCATCAACAGAAGTCATGAGTAACCCCAAAAAACATTATAGTGTTTACTGGCATACTTGTTGCTTTATCTTTTATTAACTTTATTTGTCAACCTGGGTTTCACACAAAATTAAGTGCCGACCCATAACAAAAAAGAGGCAATAATATGATCAACAATCTAAACAGAAAGAACAATCCAGATTACGATTATTTGCTCCCCAAAGAATCATCTATCAATCTAAAAACGGATTATTTAACGGATATTGTACGCACTGTACAATATAATAAAACTAATATCGACAGCTTGTCGAAAGAACTTAATAAAATAATCGATCAATTTGATCTTCCAGATATTAAAGTGATTGCAGGTGCATTTGATAACCTGTCATTTCAAAAAACTTTTCAACAGGAATCGAGCTGAACCTGTTGATATGGTTTTGGGAATGGCTCAAAATGGTTGATTGCCGGGTGCTCAAAAACTAAACGGCCCGGCTGGGACGGCCCATCAATGGAAGGATTACACACCTTCATTACCCACCGCCTCCTTTACCATGCATGAATATGGAAAGAATTCCAGGCTGACATTTGCACTTTCTTCTTTGAGTATCCACCCACAATTTCTCACATTTTTTTCTTTTAGCTTATTCTTCATTTTGATGCTTTATTAAATTGCGAAAGCTGTGCAAAGATGATATTGTTATATATTCATGCGGTTATATGTGTTTACGTTTTCCTGATTACTT
Source organism: Desulfobacterales bacterium (assembly GCA_029939895.1). Lineage (GTDB taxonomy): Bacteria > Desulfobacterota > Desulfobacteria > Desulfobacterales > JAOZSB01 > JAOZSB01. The sequence continues at coordinate 7,107 of JAOZSB010000069.1, read as the reverse complement.
GATAAGCCAACTGCTTTAAGTGCCACATTGTATGCTAGGAATTGTAATATACTATTTTAAAAGAAAGGATAAACAATGAGCTGTTTAAATGTCGACACCGATGCACTTGTTGGTAAATCAAACGATGACATTATTGCCGATAACCTGCCTTCAAATAAGAAAAAGGGCCGATTAAAAAAACTTATTGTAAATCCTTATACCTTCGGCATCACTTTGATTGTAGGCCTGGGTGGATTACTATATTACTTTTTTGGGTAAGTTAAGTTGAATGGCGCAAATAAGTAATTACTTCTTGTTCCGGGGTTTAAGCCTCGGAACCTTTGAACGTGACTAATATGCAGTAAAGATTTTGCAGACAATTAAGCCGGCAGGGAAATCCCTGCCGGCTTAATTATTTTTTATGAAACTACTTCAGTTTACTCTTTTTTGTCCTTTTGGCTGTACCCCATGGGCAGTTTTTTAAATCGCCCGCCATATATAATGGGGTCACCCTTGTAGCCCAGAGCCTTGAAATTGATATAATCGGTTTTATCAATCAAGTGTCCAACATCCCGGCCCTTGGATTTCATGTAAGAAAAGTCTGTTCCCTTGCGGGTATATTTCTTGAAATCCACATTGCGGTTATCCTGGTGGCATCTGTTACAGGTTCTTTCACCCTTAAGGCTGTCATGGCATTGAACACACGATAGTGCCATGTTTGCCGGCATTACTTCATGATCAAGCCGCCAGTACATCCACGTCTCTTTCCATTTGTAGGAACCGCTGTATTCCAGGTTAACTGCATTCATACCATCCACAAATGCTTTTTCCCAATCCAGATGTTTCCAGTAGGCAGTTTTGTCTTCCTTGTTCCTTGGGTAAAGATGAGGAACCAGGATATGATAATGATCCGCATCCACAGCCTGAATCCCTTTCATGATTTTAAAGGGTGTGATCTTTGATAATGGATCATTAATACTGCCCACGGGTGAGGTCAGGTTAATAATATCTAAATTCAGATCAACCTTGTCTCCCATAAGCACCCGGTTCATGTAACCAGAGTACCAGGCATAGTCAGGAACCGCAGACTCCTCCCACTTAAACTCACCCTTTTTCCAATTGTAGTCTGGCTTGCCATACTTATCTTTTTTTGGCTTGCGCTTTTTATCTCCGGCCTTTGACCAGTCCCACCAGGTTTTGGTGGGCTTGCACTTTGCAAAAACAGGCGCGTGGCAAACATTGCAGTCTATGCTTTTGGCGTGGTTATCCAGGTGATGATCAAGAAGATCGCCACAATAATGAGGGGATTCACCATGGCACTGCTGGCATGAGGTTTCGCCCTCAGCAACCGGCACTGAAGAACTTCTGCCGGAAATTTTATGGTTTCTGGTTTCATGACACTCAGTACAGGAAAAATCATACCCGCCCATATGAACATCGCAGTTTCGATCAGGTTTAAGAAGCTGGCGGGACATATCAGCATGCTTAATGGCATCTCCGCCCCCGCCGTTAAAGTGGCAGGCACCGCATGTGGCCCGGCTGGTGTGGCCGACATTTTGAGCAACCTTTTTCAAATCAACTTCTTTTTTAGGCATTCCAGCACCTGGTGGATGTTTCTTATAGGTTCCCGTGGTGTCATGGCAAACCAGGCAGTCAATTCTTGTTTTATCGTTAAAATCAAATGTTGAATCTTTCCATCCATATCCTGCGTGACAGCTTGTGCAACGAGCCTCGTTGCTGATGGGGCTGATTCAGTAGTTGTTAAGGGCGGTCGTGCCCTTGCCGTGTAGAATATCCTTTCGATGACCCGTGGTGTATGGTGACGGCCCTTTCCACAGCCAGTGAGCTGTCTTGAGCATGTCCTCTGCCTGGGCATCATGGCACCTGTTGCACTCAGCAGTTACCTGAAAGGGATCTGCATTATCAGGAAGCTTAACCAGTTCTTTGTGATCCGGGACATGTTGCAGGTGGCACTCTTTGCATCCTGTTGGCCCCTTGGCTTCATCCTTGTGACATGCAATGCACTGCTGGTGATATGCAGCCTTTAGCCCGATGCGCTCTGGACGCTCAGGATTAAAAGCATCCTGGTGGCAGGCTGAGCAACGGGTTGTTTCAAGCGCATCCTTGTCCTTTGGCCTGAAATGGTGGCATTTGCTACAGTCCTTGGTTAATGCAGCGTGGCGTTTATGGGCAAACCTGACTGGCTCGTAATGATCTTCCTTTTCTTTGATAACAGGACTATCAAGAAGAAAATAAACATCCTTCACATCTTCTAGGGAGACCTTTGCATCCATCAGGCATATTCTTCTGTTTATCTTGCAGTCATCTACATACTCCTTGATAAACGGAACGGTTTCCTTTGATCTTTCCTTTGCCTTTTCCTGATCCGGTGCTTTCCAGCTATTTGCCAGACACAGCCCGGAAATTACAATTATCAGTATTACGGGTAAAAAAAGTTTTTTTATCATACGTTCACCTCCCTGGAACCAGGCAAAACAGGCAGAAAAGTAACTGCTATTCTGTAAATAAACATTAACGTTGCAATAAGACCGAAGGTGACAAGCATCTCCCCGACAGCAGGAAAATATGTACCTTCACTTATGGGTGGTTTGTATCCCACGATAAAAACATTGACCCTGTTTAAAACAACACCCCCGATTATCAGGCAGGCAGCAATAAAAATGCCGGTTCTTGACTGGCGCACCCTGTTAAACAGCAGCATGACCCAGGGGAGAGCAATTCCGCAAATCATCTCCACCAGAAACGAATTGGTCTGGTATGTGCCGTCCAGCAGGTAAACCCATGTTTTCCGGTAAATCATATCGCCTGTTTTGATCAGCAGATAGAAGCCCAGGAGATAAATGGTGAACCGTGTCAAGGGTGTTAATATATCCATTTCAGGGTCAAGCTTGAAGGATGAGGTGGCAATGGTTGTCTCGAATATAACCATGGGATACCCCACGGCAATCGCCGAGGCAAGAAACATAAGGGGAAGTAAAGGAGTATACCACAGGGGATGAAGCTTTGTCGGAGCAACCAGCATCAATGAACCCAGGCTGGACTGGTGCATGCAGGAAAGCACAACACCAAGGATGATAAATATCCACATGGTTTTATTTAAAATTGCGTCCCCGGTTTTGAGTATCCAGTTTACCAGGCTGTTCAGGCTGCTCAGCATCCCCGGAAGATTTACCCTGTCTTTAAACTGCTCTGCAACAATCGGCAAAAATTCAATATAAAGGACATTTAAATAGATCATCACACACATGGCAACTTCGAACAAAACAGAATTAAAGTTCCAGTTGAACATTGGTTTCCAGATCGCCCATGAACGGCCAATATCAACCAGCAGGCCCAGTACGACAAAGGTGTAACCAAGAGCCGCAGTCAACAATGCCGGGCGGGTGACTGATTCATAATGATGTCGTCCAAAAATATGAGCCAGGGCAGCAGTAGTAAAACCGCCAGCCGCCAGTGCAACTCCGGTTGCTACATCTACTCCCACCCAAAGGCCCCATGGTCGGGCGTTGGACAGATTGGTTACATAACCGATTCCACCGGTAAATCTTCCCAGGATTGCAATTGCGCCTGCAATCATAAAGCAAAGCATCACAAGAACACCCGGTGTCCAGAATTTTTTATTTAAAGGTGCTGCTTTCATTAAACGCCTCCTTTATTGTCAGGATTATCTGCTTCTTTTTTGGTGCGTGACATGAAAGCCGCAAGCACTCCAAAAAGTGCTATTGGTGACCACAGGTAGCTGAATAAAGAATGATGTATGGTCTCTGACAATTTTGGCGATGGAGTCTCTGGCAGCCCGGGCAGTTTAACCTTTTTAAACGGCACAGATGACAGATACATCCATGAAGTACCACCCACCTCTTTTTCACCATAGATGTGATCAAGATATATTCCAGGGTTTTCCTTAACCCTTTTTTTGCCCACCTTCAGCAGGGTGCTGCGTTTGCCGAAAGTAATTGCCTCGGTCGGGCAGATACCGGCGCACCCTGGCAGGCCGCCATCTTTGGAAATCCTGTCATAACAAAAGGTGCACTTCATTACTTTTGGTGTAATTGGATCATCATATTCATATGCAGGGATTTCAAAGGGACATGCAACCATGCAGTATCTGCATCCAATGCACTTATCCTTATTGTAACGAACCGCCCCTGTTTCATCCTTTGTCAAGGCTCCGACAATGCAGGCAGAAACACATGCCGGGTCCTGACAGTGCATGCACTGTACCTTTGCATAGGTTGGAACCGGCTTGTTAAAGTTGTCAATTCTTCCTGTGAAATACCTGTTTACAACAGTGAAAGCATCGTCATCAGGCCGCCTGTTTTTTTCAAAAATAGTACACTGGCAGTTTGGTCGTTCTGGTGCAGGAAGCTCATTTACCCTTGCACACTCTTCTTCGCATTTACGGCACCCAACACACCTGGTCAAATCAACCAGGCAGCCGTAGGGATCATCCGGTGCCTTTGAGGACCAGGCCTGTGCAGACCCGGCCGGCAGGGCAGTGGATGCCCCGGCAGCACCAAGAATTTTAAAAAAATTACGTCTGCTTAAAAGCATTTTTCCTCCTGACCCGGAAATCTCACAGGATAATTCTGTTTTAGCCGGTCTTGGTTTTTAAAAGTCATATTTAACCTCATTTGTTTGATAGCTCTCTGGTTCCCTTTATAATTCCAAGGCAGATACTGTTTTTCAGTCGCTTTTGATAAGCGAGCTTGTCATCGGATCGATTTATTATCGTGATTAATTTGTTTGCAACATCTTCATCTGCAAGTATGACCTCCACCAGCTCCCCCTGCTTCATGGTTTT
>JAOZSB010000069.1:1539-2293 GCA_029939895.1 Desulfobacterales bacterium | reverse complement strand
CGTCAAGCGGTGAAATCATCCCTTTAAGATTTAATATTTTTTTTGGTGCCTTCATCAGCCTCTTTCACACCTTTGACAGGAGTATCAGTGGCAAAAATTGCAACTAATGTGCCTGAGTTGGAGTAAATTAAATTTTTGACTCTATCCTATTGTTTTTTCTACGGTTTTATTTTGATGTGTATAAAAAAGGGTGTAAAAAAGTACAAAAAATGCTTGAATATTAAACAAAAACTGTTAAGATTTTAAACACCTGTTTAAGGGTGTTTAAACGTTAATGGTGCGCATGGTCAGGCTGATTTTTTAACGCTGTATCAACATGGATAGCCGGGGTAGAAATAGTATATGGATGAGCATGAGGTTAATATATTCTGGAAAAAAATTGTAGATACTATCAATGACGGCCTTATGTTTATTGGGCCAGAGGGTAGCATCCTGATGGTTAACCGGGCCTTTGAAACCCTTACTGGTTATCGTGAAGATGAGGCTATTGGCCTGTCTTGCAAGACTCTGCGGTGTGATGCATGTGAACAGGTTCTTCACGAGAGCAGCAGTTCAATATGGTGCAAGCTGTTTGAAGAAGGACAGGAGGATATGAAAAAATGCCGCTGCCATGTCCAGAGAAAGGACGGCAGCTTTCTGCCGATATTAAAGAATGCATCGGTTTTACGAGATGAACAAAACGAGATACTCGGTGTGGTTGAAACCCTGACAGATATTTCTGAACTGACCAGGCTTGATGAAAAAGTACAGAGCC
>JAOZSB010000069.1:0-1529 GCA_029939895.1 Desulfobacterales bacterium | reverse complement strand
CAGAGCCTTTCAAGGCAATGTGAAGCAGATAACGATTTTTTCGGCATGATCGGAAAATCAAAAGAAATGCAGATTGTTTTTGATATGGTGGAAAAAGCAGCACAGAGCAATGCGCCAGTCATTATCCACGGGGAGAGTGGAACCGGAAAGGAGCTTGTGGCTAATGCCATTCATCACTGTGGTTTAAGGAAAGATCAGGCCTTTATCCAGCTTAATTGTGCTGCTTTAAATGAAACCATGCTCGAAAGTGAATTGTTCGGGCATACCAAAGGCTCCTTTACCGGGGCATACAGCAACAGGGTCGGTCGATTTGAAGCTGCCAACCAGGGCGATTTTTTCATGGATGAAATCGGCGACATGCCCCTGTCGCTTCAAACCAAGCTTCTTCGCGTTCTGGAATCAGGAAGTTTTGAACGGGTGGGAGACATTTCTCCTATCAATGTTAATGTCAGAATTATTACTGCAACAAATAAGGATCTGGAACTACTTGTTGAATCTAAGGAGTTCCGGCAGGATCTGTATTTTCGTATCAATGTCATCCCCATATATCTGCCCGCTCTGAGAGAAAGGGCAGAAGATATTCCATTTTTGATCAATTCCTTTATAAGGCTGCTCAATAAATCCACCGGGAAAACAATAAAAGGTGTTAGCCATGAAGTCCTTGATACCATGATGAACTACTCATGGCCGGGCAATGTAAGGGAATTAAAGAATACAATGGAATACGCCTTTGTAACATGCGATCACACAACTATTCAGGAGCAGCACCTGCCCAGGAGGCTCATTGTTTCTCAACCCCAGGCAAACAACGATTTGGCTGGCCCTCTTGATGAAAAACATCAACTCATCAAGGCACTGAAGACAACAAACGGGAACCAGACACAGGCAGCAAAGCTGTTGAAAATCAACCGGGTGACTGTCTGGAACCGGATGCAAAAATATGGCATTAACCTGAAAACAATTCTGTCCGAATAAAGCAATTTGACAGTGTGGTGATTCCACCGTGAATGGAACCTGCATTTTCAGCATGATATACCTCTCGTTCCCAGGCTCTGCCTGGTAACGCCTTTGTTGAGGCTCTCCCTCATTTTGAAAAGAAGTAAATACTGCATGGAAAATTACTTTTTTTTAAAAATAGCATATAAGCAAATAAGCCATAATATTAACACCAGCCAAATATCAAATTCATATCAGGCAATGCATGTAGTGCAAAATCTGCGAGGTAGCGTTTTTATGTTGCTGGTAATCACCATTGTTGGTTTTTGTTTCGCCAGCCAGGTAAGTAAAAACTACAGGCTGACGAATAACAGGGGGCAGGAGAGGGTTTAAAGGAGAAGAAGGGAATGATGACAATTATTTTTCATGGAGAGTGTTGGGGCCATATCCATCACTGTTTGTATCATCAGCCATAGTGTTCGGCTCAGGTGGGAGTTCAACATCCTCATCATTATGGGGTAGTGCTTTATCGTCCACTTCAGCCGGGGAATCACCTTCAAGGATTTCAGTTTGCTCGGTTGCCCCCCTGCCGT
>JAOZSB010000382.1 GCA_029939895.1 Desulfobacterales bacterium | reverse complement strand
AGTGCCCAAATCCAATTGAAATTATTCGATTTTTAACGGGACACTACTGATAAAAGATGTTGCCCCGGCCTTTATTACAGGCGATCCAACCGGGTTTGCCCAGATGCTTAAATGGGGGATTGACGGCGATTTTGGAGTATTGTTTTCAACGGCAGTATCAATGCCGGGGGATCTTGCGGGGCGGTTGAAGAACAAATATTCCTGCGATGTAGTAGACTGGTATTCAACAACCGAGACCGGCCCGATTGGCTATGAATGCAGGAAGAAAAACGGTTTTCATATTCTTCCCCATGATATTTATGTGGAAGTAATTGACAAGAACAACAATCCCGTAGAGCCTGGCACAAAGGGAGAGATCACCGTAACAGGCGGAAGAAATCCATACCTGCCCATGCTGCGCTACCGGACAGGTGACTTTGCTTCTATTGACAACACCCCCTGCCCATGCGGGGATCACACACCCCGGCTTGTGGGCCTTTCTGGCAGAAAACCAGTGCTGTATATTGATGGTGATGGCAATCCCGTAAACCCCGTTGATATTGGCAGGGTTTTGCGAACCATCCCGTTTTTGCAGCACATGATGTTCCAGAGAACAGACAAAAGTTTTGACATCTGGATTCGGCCAGTGACTAAGGATTCCAGGTTAAATGAAGACAAAATACAGGAAAAGCTCATGCTGATTTTGGGTAAAAAAAGCATTGTCCGTGTGCATATTGATCATGAACTGGATGTAAATATGCAAACCGAATCATTCTATGACAGCGAGTTTGGTTTGTTTGGGGACTAAAAAAGGGCAAAAAGCTACACGCTAAAAATTCATAAGGGATTATTGCAGCTATGGAGTGGATGGAGGTTACTCAGTGGATTCAGCAGATGGAATGGATTCAATGGGTTGAAATTTTTGGAGTAATATTTGGTTTTTTTTGTGTTGTCCTGACGGTAAAACAAAATATCTGGTGCTGGCCAGTCGGTATTGTAAACATAATTTTATTTTTTATACTGTTTTTAGAAATAAGGCTTTATGCAGACGTGGGGCTGCATGTGGTATATTTTGTTTTGTCGATATATGGGTGGTATAACTGGCTGCATGGTGGTGAAAAAAAAGATACGCTCCCAATTTCACGCATTCCGCACAGGCTGGCTGTAATTTATATTGTATCGGGCGCAGCAGCAGTGCTGTGCATGGGATATGTGCTCTCAACCTATACAGACGCAGACCTGCCATACTGGGATTCCACCACCACGGTCATGTGCCTTTTTGCTCAATGGATGCTGGCGAAGAAGTATCTTGAAAGCTGGGTCGTGTGGGTAAGTGTAGACGTTCTTTATGTTGGAATTTATTATTACAAGCAGGTTTATTTTACAAGTATCCTGTATGCAATGTTTTTAATACTCGCAACCACCGGCTATATTGAATGGAAAAACAAGAAAGCTCTGGAAGAAAATACAGCCACGGCCTGATAATCGGGAAGTTCATGCCCCTGCACCAGGGACATATGCACTTGATTGAAACCGCAGCAGGCATGGTTAAAGAACTTACAATACTTGTCTGCTCCCTTGAAGACGAGCCGATACCGGGTGAGGTGCGGTATCAATGGGTAAAAAATGCTTTTCCGGCAGCAAACGTGCTTCACAACACAGACCCGAATCCATCGTATCCTGAGGATGATCCTGACTTCTGGAATATCTGGAAAAAAAGTATAACAAACCACATGAAAACCTCCCTGGATGTTGTTTTTACTTCCGATGATTACGGGCTTGAGCTTGCTGAAAAGCTTGATGCAGAATTTTTTCAGATTGACCCAGGGCGAAGTGTTTTCCCTGTTTCTGGAACTGCAATAAGAAGTAATCCATTTTCAAACTGGGATTTTTTACCAGAACAGGTTCGTGCCTGGTATGCCTTTCGGGTTGTGGTGATCGGGGCTGAATCAACGGGAAAAACAACCCTGGCGCGTGACCTTGCCCAACATTTCAGCACAGCATGGCTGCCGGAATACGGGCGGGAGTATATTGATGAAAAAAACGCTCCGCCAGAGCTTGAAGATATTATGAAAATCGCGGTCGAGCATGTCCGCAGGGAAGATGTTCTGGCCCAAAAAGCAAATAAAGTTTTGATTTGCGATACAGATTTAATAGTAACCAGCATCCTGAGCGAGTACTATTTTAAGACATGCCCAGGGTGGGTTGCGGATGAGTCGCACAGAAGAAAGTACAGCCTGTATGTTTTCACAGACATTGACATCCCCTGGGAAGAAGATGCAATCCAGCGGGAAGGCCCGGAAGAGCGGGAGATGCTTCACGTTAGATTCCTGGCAGAGCTTGTCAGCAGGAAGCTTGATTTTATTACGGTATCTGGAACGCCGGAACAGCGCCTGAAAAAAGCAGCACAGGAAATTGAAATGAGAATGAAAAGGGCATAGCGCAGGGATTGGTTTTTTTGTTTGTGTTTTATTAAAAAAATCGCTAAAATTTATACATTAAATTCAACATGACAAATCCTTTTGCGCCAGGGGAACCATGAAAGGCAGAAAATGAAAAAATATATTGCAATTGCAGTAGTTTTAGTGATGGCCCTGTCTGTTTCCGGTCAGGGTGTGGCTCATGCTGAAAAACCGACTAAAAAGACTCTGCTTATGGGCGGGACGAGTTTTCTGCTTGCAAAAATCAGCAAAGTCTTGCTTGATGAGGCCTATGGGCAGATCGGTATTAAAATAGAACTTGTAAGCCCTCCTGCCTTTCGGAGTTTGAAGCTGGCAAACCAGGGGTTCCTTGATGGAGAAATAAACCGTATTGATGGCTTTCAGCACAAATTTAAAAACCTGATAAGGGTTCCCGTTGCAATAAACTATGTAGAAGAAGTTGTTTTTTCGAAAAATGTGGATTTTACTGTCAGCAGTCCGGAAAGCCTGAAGCCTTATTCTGTAGCTGTTGTGCGTGGAATCAAATCAACGGAAATAATTACAAGGGGCGTGGAACGCACCTTTGTTTCGCACTCTGCACAGCAGTTTTATATGCTCGACAGGGACAGGGTTGACTTAGCCATTACAGACCGAACCCTGGGGCTTGGGATTATCAAGGATATGAAATTAACAAATATCAAAATCCTGAAACCAAGCCTTATAAAAAGAGACCTTTTTCATTATTTGCACAAAAGAAATATAGCAATAGCAGAAAAAATTACTCTCGTGCTTAAACAAATGGAACTCAGCGGGCGCATTAAAGAGGAAAAGGACAGATGGGTAAAGGAGTTGTCAGACTCATGTGTTATCCAGAAAACTACTTCCGTCCCTGATCCACAGCCCTGATAATACCTAAATCCGCTGGTTGAGCAGTTGCATGCCCTGAATCCTCAAAAAACCTTGACAACACCACTGTTATGCAGTATAAAACTACTAATGCTGTAAAATTTATTGTTACAACCTGGTGATTAATCTATATAAAGATTGGGGAATACTATGTGTATTAAATCATGGAGATTACTTTCAATTTTGCTCCTGACCCTGGCTGCTGCCTGCGTTTACAAGCCGCCACCGCTGCCGCCAACCTATAAACCAGCCTTTGATGGTGAGGTAACCAGGATTACTAAGCCAATCAAGATTTCATACAAGCCGACAAGCGGAGTAATACGAAAATATAGTTTTTTTGCGAAAGACAATGTGCTGGAAACAGAAAAAGATTACAGGTTCTTATACGATATAAAAAAACAGGAACGCATGCTGGCGGCAAAATATGAATTAATAAGTGGAAAAAAAAACGGCAGGGTTCTTGACGTTGACACTATGACAGGCACGGTTGATGTTGATATTTTTAACCGTAAGGGCGTGTTGATGACGATTAACACCATTTCAAAAAAGTCACGCTACACTTCCGGGGATGTTTATAAGGCAACGGACTTCCCAACTATACCCTTAATCAAAACTAAAATAAAAACCGGCGATATTATAACCAATAGTGATTTTATGTACGATCGGTTTGAGTATCTGTTCAAGAGGATGGGGCTTGTGGTCAATAAAAATCAATTAAATGGCCTGCTCCCGAAGGTGCAGGGCCTTTGTCAATACAAGGGCCAGCCGGGAATACTCTTATCTGTGGATTCCAGGCGACTGTTCACCAGCAAATTACAAGAGTTTGACGGCAAACGTGTGGCAGTTATTATATCCGCAACAGGATACTTCATTATCCATCGAGACACCCTTGAGAGATTAAAATCAGAAAACGTGATAGCGCTCAATATCAGGGCAAGTGTTTTTTCTGTGGATAGGTTAAATTATATATTGC
>JAOZSB010000068.1 GCA_029939895.1 Desulfobacterales bacterium | reverse complement strand
TGTTTAAGGATAATAAAAATTTCTGACACTTATATCTTGCCGGCTGTTAGAAGTTGCGTTTATTCGCATCTTTTGGCGGCCGGTTTTGCAAATGGAATTAAATCAAAAAATACTACTGTTGCGGATATGTTTAAATACAAAAGAAGATCAAGGATATTTAGTTTATCGGGGAACTATTTAGTAAAGCATATGTCAGCCAGTAGAAATCTTGATGAATATTTCAGGTGTAGTATTGCAAACGTGAAATCTTAGAAAATCAGACGGATTTTTCCTCCAGCATTTTCATTCTTTTTTCAATATTTATAAGTCTCGATTCTAAGTTGCGCATGGAGATGCCACCTGTCTGGTAGTCTATTCTCTCCTTGATTAATTCGAGCTGAACACTAAGACCCTTCAGGATTTCCCGAATATCGCCTGTTTCTTTTACCCGTTTTTCAAATACATGCGTCAGTTCCTTCAGGGCTTCAAGCTGTTCTGACATGACCTGGCGGTCGTTTTTTGATTCATTTTTCATGGTTTTTGCTTATCCTTGTTTTATTTATCAGGTATTGCCACACGCTCCCCGGCAGATGCTGGAAATGGCAGAAATTCTTTCAATATTGGTTTCATTTTTAAAATTAAATATATTTTATATCGGTACACTGGTCAAGTCAGAAAAATTATGAATTATGTCTTTATCAAGATAGGGGGTTTTTTTTTCAGTGTTCATCTGGTATATGGCAGTTATGAAATTTACTAAGAAATCATACACCGAGTTGGTAAAGATTGTGGGCAGAGACAGAGTCTCAATAGAAAAAGAAGACCTCGCCTGCTATGCTTTTGATGCCAAAGAAAAGGCTGATCTGCCCAGCGCAGTAGTTATGCCGGAGTCTGCAGGGGAAGTTGCGCAAATTTTAAAGCTTGCCAATGAACAGGAGTTTTATGTCATACCCCGTGGTGCCGGTACAGGGCTTACAGGCGGGGCAGCACCTGTTATGGGTGGCCTGGTCATGGCAATGGCAAAGTTTAACCGGATCCTTGAGATCGACACTGATAACCTTATTGCTGTTGTTGAGCCAGGTGTCATAACCGGGAATTTTCACAGGGAAGTAGAAAAGGTTGGTCTTTTTTATCCACCAGATCCTGCGAGCAGTGATTTTTCTACTCTTGGCGGCAACCTTGCAGAATGTGCAGGCGGGCCAAGAGCAGTGAAGTATGGAGTCACCAGGGATTACGTTTTAGGGCTTGAAGCAGTTCTGCCCACCGGTGAAATCATTAAGACCGGGGTTCGAACAGCCAAGGGAGTGGCAGGCTATGACCTTACACGCCTTCTGGTCGGTTCTGAAGGTACCCTTGGTGTCTTTACAAAGGCAACCTTAAAGCTTTTGCCCCTGCCCGAAGGACAGGCAACAATGTCAGCGGTTTTCAGCAGCATTGATCATGCTGCGGAATCGGTATCAGCTATCATTCGAAATAACATCATTCCCCGTACCATAGAGTTTCTGGACAATGCATCCATAAGGTGTGCTGCAAGTTGTCGGGATATTGGGGTTCCCCTTGATGCAGATGCAATGCTCATTATAGATGTGGATGGCAAGGGGACAGTTGCGGAAACTGAGATTGCCAGGATTGTAGAGATACTTCAAGACAATCATGTGACTGATATCAGGACGGCAAAAACCAGGGAGGAAGCTGATGAACTGTGGGCTGCCAGGAAATTAATTTCACCCGGGCTTCACAGGTTCGGGCCAAATAAGCTTAATGAGGATATTGTGGTTCCCAGGAGTAAAATTCCTGATATGATAAGAAGGGTTCAGGAGATAAGTCAAAAAATCAATATCCCGATAATCTGTTTTGGTCATGCAGGGGACGGCAACATACATGTTAACATCATGTACGACAAAAAAGATAAGCAGCTTATTGAAAAAACCGAAAAAGCAATTGAGGAAATCTTTGAATTTACAATACACCTGGGCGGCACAATTACGGGTGAACATGGTGTTGGTACTACAAAATCAAGTTATCTTTCAATGGAAATCGGAGCCATGGAACTCGGTCTTATGAAAAAAATTAAACATCTCTTTGACCCTAAAGGAATTTTAAATCCAGGTAAAATTTTTGTATAAATCAATTTTTTTTATATCCACCTGTCTGCATGATGCACCGTGGTTGGTCTTATTATAATTCGACACCATGTATGCGTGCAATTTCCTTGAGAGCAGCAAGGGCTTCATCGTATTCATAGGACTCGATGTGTATTGTGATATCATCAAGCACTTCCTGGCCGAGTTGTTGTCTTACAGTTTCAAGGGTTTGTTGCGTATCCTCTGGGTCAAGGCTCTCTAACGCCTTTGCAAGGGACTTCATGGCCGGAGCCAGTTGTGTAGCGTCCACCTCAACTTTTGTTTCCATATCCGTCCCACCTATTACTTGCGGGGTGTTCCGGGTAGAAGCAAAGGCCTTCTCTGTATCCTGCCTTTCAAATGCTGACGTGAAACTGAAGCTACTCCCCTTGCCAGGGGTGCTGTCAACCACAAGTCTGCCCCCCATCATGTCCACAAATAGTTTGCAAAGGCACAGGCCTATTCCGATTCCTTCATATTTTCTGCTTATGGAACTGTCCAGCTGGCTGAAAGCCTCGAAAATTTTCTTAAATTCCTCTGGTGGAATGCCAACGCCAGTGTCCTTCACAATAAATAACAGCGATGCCTTTTCTGGGGTTGTTTTCTCTGTATTTTTTATGGTGAAGTTGATTTCTCCTCCAGGCCCGGAGAATTTAACGGCATTGTCAATGAGGTTGCCCAGCACCTTTTGAAGTTTGACATTGTCACCTATGAGGGCATTGGGAGTGTCTGGATCAATATTGAGTTTGAATGAGATTCTCTTTTTCTGGGCCCTGGTGGAATATATATCCACAATCTGATTAACTGTTGTGTCCAGATCAAAGGATTTAGCTTCAAGATCCAGGCCGCCTGAGTCGATTCTGGAAAAAGCGAGGATGTCGTTAATTATTTCGAGCAGTGATTCAGAAGAAGTAAGTATAGTTTGCGCATATTTATGTATCTGTGGTTCCTGATTTTCGCTCATAGTGAGCTGGGCAGAGGCAATAATGCCGTTTAAAGGGGTTCGCAGTTCATGGGTCATGCTTGTTAAAAATTCACTTTTTGCGCTGTTGGCTGTTTCTGCTGCAACCTTGGCTTTCAATAGTTCATCGTTTGTCATCTTAAGCTCAAAGGTTCTTGCTTCAACCCTTTGCTCTAATTCCCGGTTCAGGTCTTTGCGTTTGTCCATCTCTTTTTTTAGTTTGAGAAGCGACCTTACCCTTGCATGGAGTTCAATTTTGTTTGGCGGTTTTATAATAAAGTCACCAGCCCCGGCTGTGAAGGCTTCCTTGAGGTGGTTCTTATCAGACATGGCAGTTACTACCATTATCGGTATGTCCTTAAGCCGAGGGTCGTTTTTTAATATCTTGCATGCATCAATGCCGTTCATGCCGGGCATTATCAAGTCCATGAGGATCAAGTCAACTTCGCTGGGCGGCAGGTCCTTGCCGACTCCAAGAAACTCTAAAGCTTCGTCTGCTGACTCTTTGGAGAATATGTCATCAAAGCCACCTTTATTTAAGAATTTGGTCAGGAGGAGCCGCTGGTCCAGAGAGTCGTCAACTATTAGTATTGTCATTTTCTATCGACCTGATTTACTTTCGGGTTTAACCTGGCAAGTGCATTTTCAGCATCTGGTTAGTTTCCCAATTATTTTATGTTTTTATACTGTTTCATCTTAATTGTTGAAGGAACAGTATTTTTTGGGATTAAATTATCTTCTGTCCAAAAATATAAAATTCTTTTAATGCCTTTAATCCATTCTGACAGTTTTGCAGCATCCCAGATAATTCCTCTGGACTTCCATCATATGCTGAAAAAGTTAATGGAGCATTTTTTTCCAGAGGCCCGGTATTCACGCCAGGGCACAAATCTCTACCATTTTTAACTGAGCATGAAATCGCTTCCTCAATTGAAAATCCAGCAATGATAAAAGCCATGATTTCAATATAAATCGACTTGCCGTGGAAAACTCCCATGCTCCCTGAATCGGTTCCAATTGCCAGATTTGTTCCGGCCTGCCGTGCTTTTGAAATAAGGGATAGCTGTTCATCCCAAATTCTTTTTGCAACATCAGCCTCATTGCTCTGCTGGTCGAGGCTCTCACAATATGCCTTCATGGTGCAGGCAGTGGGAACCCATATTGTGCCGGTATCAGCCATTCTTTTAAGGTTATCGCTGCCCATGAAAAAGCCGTGCTCAATTGAATCGGCACCTGCTTCAATAGATTGCTTAACAGGCTCTTCGCCATTGGCGTGAACCATCACCTGCAGGCCCATCTCCTTTGCCACCACTATAGCTGTTTTCAATTCATCAAAATCAAACTGCGGCGACGTTTGTTTGCCAAACTCAACAAGGCTGTTTATGCCTGAGTTGACAATTTTTACATGCTTTGCACCTTTAGCAGTTTTTATGGCATTGCCAAGAGACTGGGAATCTGCGGGACATCGGCCTATAAGACCGCCGTATCTCCCTTTTGCGTGCCATGCCATTCCTGGCGTTAATATATCGGGTGATGAAATTCCACTGGAAGAGTCCCTGTTGCTAACAACTTTATCATTCAGGTATCTTTCCACAAATCCATATTTATCGCCACCATCTCGAACCGCTGCAACACCGTAGTTTAAAAGTTCCTTTGCATTGGCTGTTATCAAGTTTTTTGCTGTGTCGCTGGACAACTCAAGCTGTGCTTTCCGAAAATCTGTATCAAGCGAACCTGACATGGCCATGTGAACATGTGCATCGACCAACCCCGGTATGACAGTGCATGACGAGAGGTCAAGGTCAATTTGATTTAGTTTTGAATATTGTTTTATGCTGGTCACAAACCCTTTTTTAGATTCGATAACAGCATTTTTTATCGCTTTCTTACCTGTTCCGTCTATCAACCAACCTGTCAGTATTTGTTTCATACAAATGTAAAATTTTACCAGAAATTCAATTTTTTGTTTTAATATTAAATATTTTCACTTGAATAAAGTGATTAATATATCACTACTATATAATATTTACAACAAAATGAGAAGCATTGTTTAAGTTATAAACAAAATATTTTCTAATATCGTGAATATATTGATTAATTTTATAGTCAAAAAAGCCTGCCTGGGTAGCCCCGCAATAAATAAATTATTTTCAACTAGGCATTATTTTGACAATTCCCATCAGGCTGGAATTTAGTTGCGATGAGCAGCATTTAAAAATTGTGAGCCGTGAAAATAAAATGAAAATTGCGGTTGCTACTTGGATAAAAGTGTTCTTCGAAGCATTTCAATAGCAGAAAATGCAAAAAGTGTCTTGTTTCTGAGCCTTTTTCTGAATGGAAAATCAAACCTTTTAGACTCGACTGACCCATCAGTTGCAACTGCAATACACACCATACCAACAGGTTTTTCAGGAGTCCCCCCGCCAGGGCCTGCAATTCCGCTGGTTGCAAGTCCGTATGTTGCACCTGCTGCATTTTTTGCTCCCACTGCCATTTCCTGAACCGTCTCCTCACTGACAGCCCCGTATTTTTCAAGGGTTTCGGGTTTTACGTCGAGTATCTTTATCTTGGCATCATTTGAGTATGTGACCCCTGAAAACAGGAAATAATCAGAACTGCCGGCAACATCAGTCAGCATGGATGCTATCAGGCCGCCAGTGCAGCTTTCTGCAACTGCAAGCGTTGCCTTTGCCTCTAACAGCAGGTTGCCGACAACAGCCTCAAGGGAACTGCCAGAGTCAGAATAACAATGCATGCCCATTTCTTTCTTGACAATGCCCACCCCTTTTTCGATCTCCTCCATGAGCAGGGCTTTATCATTTCCCCTTGCATACAGTTTAACGAGAATTTCTGGGAAAGTGGCCCTCATTCCAAGGCGAACCATACCAGTTTCAGGGAAAAGTCCGGCCAGCAACTCATTGACCGTCGATTCAGGCAGACCAAAGGTTGAGAGGGTGTGGACAAGATTAATATCATTTATTCCTGTAATGGCAGGAAGCTCCGGCAGCACCTTTTCCTTCAGCATCTTTTTCATTTCAAATGGTACACCCGGAAGAAAAAAGAAATGGCACTTATCAATTTTTATAGAAAAGCCGGGTGCTGTGCCTACAGGGTTGTCGAGCCGCTTTGACCCGGCAGGTAGATAGGCCTGTTTTTTATTGGAATCGTTCATTTTATAATTTACTGCTGCAAAAAAGCTTTCAATGGCAGCAAGGGCAACTTCGTCTAAAACAAGTTCCACATTGGCTACCTTTGATGCTGCCTGTGCAGAAAGATCGTCTACTGTAGGGCCGAGTCCCCCGGTTACAACACAGATTTCAGCCCTTTGGCCAATCTCAGAAATTACTCCAACAAGATCATCCATGTCATCACGAACGCAGTTGTGCCGGGAAACATAAAGCCCGAATTCTTCCAATTTTTCAGCAATAAATGCTGCATTGCTGTCAACAAGAGAGCCGCTTGCGACTTCATCACCTGTGGATAATACTTCAGCTTTCATAATATGTTTCCTTCATTTTTATTTAATTTCGATATTTCGATCAGTTTCAACTTAACCGTTATAAAATAAAATTACTGATAACGCAAAAACAACTTGACAAAGTTTTAATAAAGTATAAATCATATTGTTTAGGTGATAGAATTATGAAAAAAATAATAATAACATATTTTAAATCTGATTTCTGGTGGTGGCGTACCAGCCAACTATAGGTGTACGCGCGGATCATCACAGCAGTAATATAACAGATATTTGAATCATTCAACCGCGGGCGCCATAAACCCAGCGGTTTTTTTGTAGATATTTTAAAAAAGATTACAAAAGATATTTAAAAAAAAAGGGTCGCCGGGAAAACCAGCGGCCCTTTTTGTATTAAATTTTTAATCAATCAAACTGCCATGGGCAGACCAATTTATGAGTTTATTTACTGCCCACAGCGAAATATGAAAGAGTTGTAAGTATATAATGCCTCTTTTATACAAAATTAAGGGAAAGAAAAATGCTTTTAAACAGATTTCCTGACAAAGAAAATTTTCTAAACGCAGCCCGGAAAAGTAATGTAATACCAGTATGTGCTGAAATCCTTGCTGACATGGAGACTCCTGCATCCCTGCTGTCGAAATTCTATGACAGTAAAGGGGCGGGCTTCCTTCTGGAAAGTGTCGAAGGTGGTGAAAGATGGGGCCGTTACAGCTTTCTGGGGGTAGGCGCAAGGACGCATATCCGGGTGTTCCGGCAAAATGTCGAGGTTGAGCAGAACGGCTCAACCGAAAGCATTCCTCATAACAACGACCCCCTGGCTGTATTAAGGGAGTTTATGGCAAAGTTTTCGCCAGCCAACGTGGAAGGCCTGCCTGGTTTCTGGGGCGGACTTGTAGGTTATCTGACATATGAAATGGTTTCTTTTTTTGAGAAGATTCCTAATCTTCTGCCGGAAGATAAGCCAATAGCTCATTTTATACTACCCGACAGGCTTATTATATTCGATAATATCCAGCATACGCTTATGGCAGTTGTTACAAGTTTTCTTGATGATTATGACACCCCTGAAAATGCTTTTGACTCAGCACAGGATCGTTTGAATGAAATGCTTGATACGATGGATACTAGCCTTTCCGAGATAGAAAATGAAACAGAATTAGAAGCAGGTATTGAAGCAGGTCTTGAAGTTAACCTTGACCTTGCAGCCGAATGGAAAGACAAGGAGCGTTACAGGGATCTGGTGCGGACTGTGAAAGAATACATAGTTGCGGGTGATGTGATCCAGGCTGTAATTTCGCAGCCCTTTGTGTGTGATGCACCAAAGGATTTGCGTCTCCTTTACAGGGCGCAGAGATATGTTAATCCATCACCGTACATGTTTTTTCTAAACCTTGGAGATACGGCTCTCATTGGGTCTTCACCTGAAGTTATGGTACGCCTTGAAGATGGTGTGGCTACTGTTCGTCCCATAGCTGGAACACGAAAAAGAGGTATTAATGAGCAGGAAGATCGAAGCCTTGCCAACGAACTCCTTTCCGATGAAAAGGAGCGGGCAGAACACTTGATGCTTGTCGATCTGGGCAGGAATGATCTGGGCAGAACAGCAGTAACCGGAACCGTGCAGGTGACTGATCTTATGATAGTCGAAAGATACTCCCATGTCATGCACCTGGTTTCAAATATAACCTGTGATGTTAAGCCAAATCTGGATGCATGGGACTTGATAAAAGCGACATTCCCTGCTGGAACCCTTTCTGGTGCGCCAAAGGTCAGGGCAATGGAGATAATCTCTGAGCTGGAAAATACTCCCAGGGGCCCATACGGCGGTGCTGTCGGGTATATATCCTTTAACGGCAATATGGATTTGGCTATTACAATCCGAACCGCCTGTTGCGAGGATGACAAGTTGACCGTTCGAGCCGGGGCAGGGATCGTATACGATTCAGATCCTGAAATGGAAAGAGTGGAGACCATAAATAAGGCAATGGCGATTCAGCGGGCATTGGAGCTTGTAAAGAGCAGCATCCATGAATCTAAAACCACAGGCAATAATAAAGGGGACAGTGGCAAATCATGATACTTATGATAGACAACTACGATTCTTTCACATATAATCTTGTCCAATACCTTGAACAGCTTGGTGTGCCAGTCATGGTCGAGAGGAATGATGAGATCGACATAGACACGATAAGGCAACTTGACCCGGCTGTGATTGTAATATCTCCAGGCCCTGGAAGGCCGGAATCAGCAGGGATTACCCTGGAAGTAATAAGTGAGTTTTCAGGTAAAATACCGATACTCGGTGTTTGCCTTGGACATCAATCAATTGCAGAGGCTTTTGGGGGTAAGATTGTGTCCGCAAACAAGATAATGCACGGCAAAACATCAAAGATTACATCCGATGGTGAAACGATTTTTAAGGGGATAAAAAATCCCTTCAACGCCATGCGCTATCACTCGCTTTCGGTTTCAAGGGGGGACTTGCCTGACTGTTTTGTCATTACAGCAGAATCTGAAGATGGAGAGATAATGGGCATCCGTCACAAAACTCATAAAACAGAAGGTATTCAGTTTCACCCGGAATCTATTATGACTCCGGTTGGCAAACGGCTTTTAAGGAATTTTTTAAAATTGGTAAACGAGGAATAGTTTTTATTGATTTTGTGAGCGTTGATAATTTAAACGTCTAAGGGCCTATAATCGGATTAGCTAATTACGAATTGATAAAAGATGAATAAAAAATTTAATGGAGGTTGGACCAATGTTTAAGGAAAACCTGAACAAGATAGTTGCAAGGCAGAACCTGACGGATGTTGAAATGTCTGAAATGCTGAATGAGATTTTTGATGGAAATGTTGCAGATTCCCAGATTGGCGCATTTATGGCAGCTCTGGCCACGAAGGGCGAGACCTTTGAAGAGCTTGCAGGTGCGGCAAGGACAATGCGGAAAAAAGCAGTAAAGGTTCAGTGTTCAGCATCCACAGTGGTTGACACGTGCGGTACTGGCGGTGATGGACTGCAAACATTTAATATCTCTACCACCACAGCCTTTGTAACGGCTGGTTGCGGAGTAACAGTCGCTAAACACGGTAACAGGTCGATATCGAGTAAATGCGGCAGTGCAGACCTTCTTGAGGAGCTTGGCATTAAACTCGATACTGCACCAGAGATTGTTGAAGAAGCAATTGGGGAAGTAGGGATTGGTTTTCTTTTTGCACCACTTTACCACGGTGCCATGAAATACGCGATGGCCGCAAGGCAGCAGGTAGGAATAAGAAGCATCTTCAACATGCTCGGCCCTCTAACTAATCCTGGTGGCGCAAATTGTCAGCTTTTGGGAGTTTATGCGCCAGAGCTGACAGAAATGTTTGCAAATGCTTTGAATATTCTGGGAACAAAAAGGGCCTATGTTGTCCACGGTCATGATGGACTTGATGAAATTTCAATTTGTGCGCCGACAAGAGTTTCAGAACTGAAGGACGGTCTGGTAAGGACCTATGACATCACGCCTGAGGATTATTTCGGTGACCTTGCAGACCCTGGTGATATAAAGGGTGGCGACCCAAAGGATAATGCAGTAATTACTTCTGCGATTCTAAGCGGTGAAAAAGGGCCGAAAAGAAATATCGTTTTGATCAATGCTGCTGTGGCACTGATGGCAGCAGACAGGGCCGCTGATATAAAGGCTGGTATTGCACTTGCCGAAGAAGCAATTGATTCCGGTAAAGCAAAAGCGGTTGTAGAAGAGCTTGCCACATACACTCAAGAAAACGGATAAGCAGTAAAGCCTGGTAGTAAAAATAAAAGAATAAGTTCAGGTACTGCAATAAGACCAAAAAGTGAATAAATAAAGCAATGAGTAAAGATATACTGACAAAAATTGTTGAGCATAAAAAGATTGAAGTGGAGCAGGCAATAGCGAAAGTTCCAATTGAAGTACTTCGTGAAAAAGCCGCTGCCGCACCTCAGCCGAAAGGTTTTTATGATGCATTATCAAAACCCGGGCCTGAAGGGGTTAACATTATCTGTGAGATAAAAAGGGCTTCTCCTTCAAAGGGCATGATAAAAGAAGACCTTGACCCTGCGGCATATGCAAAGATGTACGAGAACGGTGGCGGTGCTGCAATCTCAGTGCTGACAGACAATGCGTTTTTCAAGGGGAGCATGGATGACCTTACCACTGCACGCTCGGCTTCCAGACTGCCAATTTTGAGGAAGGAATTTATAATTTCGGAGTATCAGATTTTTGAAGCAAGGGCTGCTGGTGCTGATGCAGTACTTCTTATTGTAAGGATTTTGACACCCCATGAACTTGAATCACTTCTTCGTGTTTGCGAAGAAGCTGGTCTTGATGCACTTGTTGAGATTCATGGAGAAGAAGAAGTTAAGGTCGCAAAGCAGGCAGGAGCAAAACTTGTTGGTATCAATAACCGGAATTTAAAGACCTTTGAAACAAATATTTCGATTGCCGGGAATATGGCTCGACTTCTGGAACCCTGGCAGGCTCCGGTTGCAGCAAGCGGCATAAGTACAAGGGAAGATATTGAAAAAAGCCTTGAAGCAGGAATATTTAATTTTCTGATTGGGGAATCCCTTGTCCGTGCCGGGGACACCGTTGGTTTTCTGAATGAACTGGTAAAAGGCTCCTTAAAGGAAAAGGCCTGAACAATGATCAGACCTGAAGTAAAAATTTGCGGAATAACAGAACCTGAAAAAGCAGAGGCATGTGTAGAACTTGGTGTTGATGCAATAGGCTGTGTTTTTTTTGAAAAAAGCCCCAGGCATTTGTCCATTGAAAAGGCTGGAGAAGTAGTTGCAGCACTTTCAGGACGCATCCCTGCTGTTGGAGTGTTTGTCAATACAGACATTGATTATATAATCGAGCGTGTTGAAAAATGCGGTCTCAAGGGGGTTCAGCTTCATGGGCAGGAAAAACCAGACCTTGTTGAAGCACTTAAAGACACTGGCGTGACCGTTATTAAGGCTCTTTTTATTGACGGCAAACCAGAGCTTGACGCTGCATCGGAGTATAATGCAAATGCTTTTTTGATTGAATGCTCAAAAGGGCCGTTACCAGGCGGGAATGCAACTGCCTGGGACTTTCGATCAGTTGGAGACTTTGCAGCTCGTCATAGTCTTGTTCTTGCGGGTGGGCTTTGCGCAGAAAACGTTCGTGAAGCGATTGAATTAGCCATGCCCCATGCACTAGACTTAAGCTCCAGTGTTGAGGAATCACCAGGAATCAAAAATATTAGTATGATTAAAGCCTTAATGGAAGCGGTTGAAAGAGCCGCCCATGGCTTATATGGAACAAAAAATCTCAGGAGGATATTTTAATGACCCAAACAATAAAAATTGATACAGGCCCGGATGCAAATGGCCATTTTGGGGAGTTCGGTGGACGCTACGCTGCGGAGACGCTTATGCCTGCGCTTCTTGAACTTGAAGAGGCCTATTACAGGATAACCGCAGAGCAGAAGTTTCAAAAAGAGTTCAGCGAACTGCTTGATAAATACACTGGTCGACCCACGCCGCTTTATTATGCAAAGCGCTTGAGCGAGGATATTGGCGGAGCAAAAATATACCTTAAAAGGGAAGATCTCGCCCACACAGGTGCTCATAAAATCAACAATACCATTGGGCAGGCCCTGCTTGCAAACTGGATGGGCAAAAAGAAGATAATTGCCGAGACAGGTGCGGGCCAGCACGGAGTAGCAACCGCGACTGTTGCAGCTCTTTTCGGAATGGAGTGTAAAATTTTTATGGGCAAAGAAGATGTCGGCCGACAGGCTGCCAACGTCCATAGAATGGAACTTTTAAATGCAGAAGTAATTCCTGTGACATCTGGAACCGCTACCCTCAAGGATGCAATGAACGAGGCCATGCGCTACTGGGTTGGTGCAGTACTTGATACATATTACGTGATCGGCTCTGTTGCAGGGCCACATCCTTACCCGGTCATGGTCAGGGATTTCCAGAGGATCATCGGTGATGAGGCCAAACAGCAGATCATGGAGCAGGTTGGTCGACTTCCAGATAAGCTTGTTGCCTGTGTTGGCGGAGGTAGTAATGCAATGGGTCTTTTTTATCCTTTCCTCAATGACGATATAGAAATGGTTGGGGTAGAAGCAGCAGGGGAAGGGATCGACACCGGTCGGCATGCAGTGACCTTGGGTGAGGGTTCAGTAGGTGTACTGCATGGTTCAAAATCCTATGTTCTTCAAGATGCTGACGGGCAGATAACAGAGGCGCATTCAGTTTCAGCAGGCCTTGATTACCCTGGAGTAGGCCCGGAGCATTCACTTTTAAAGGAGATGGAGCGTGTTGTCTACAAGTCAATAGACGACTCAGAAGCATTAAAAGCTTTTAAGGCCCTGTGCACATTTGAAGGGATAATTCCAGCCCTCGAAAGTTCCCACGCACTGGCCCAGACCTTTAAAGAAGCAGCAGCAATGGATAAAAATAAAATTATTGTTGTGAATCTTTCTGGCCGTGGCGACAAGGATCTTGGGATTGTTCGGAGTCTCGGCAATGACTATTTTTAGTCGAAAATGCAGTATAGATTTGCAGTACTGATTTAAAGGAGTTTTTTGCTTATTTCATAACCAGACCTTTGGTATAAACTAAACTAAAAAGCTTCGACAAAACATTTATGTTTATTAGGAGTCAAAACAAAATGAAAAATATACAAAGAAGATTTGAACAATTAAAGCAACAAGGCGAAAAAGGGCTTGTCGCATTTGTGACTGCTGGTGATCCTGATTTTGATGCATCAAGGGCTTTAATAGAAAAAATGATAGATGCGGGCGTGGATGTTTTGGAACTCGGTGTCCCCTTTTCTGACCCTACTGCTGACGGGCCGACTATCCAGAAGGCCTCCCAGCGTGCGCTCAAGAGTGGCATGACCCTGAAAAAAGTAATTGAGCTTACAACTGTGCTAAGGGAAAAAACAGACATTCCAATAATTCTTTTCAGTTACTATAATCCATTGCTTGCATACGGCTTGACAAATTTTTATGATGATGCAGTAAAGGCCGGGGCCGATGGCGTTCTGCTCGTTGATCTCCCCATTGAAGAATCAGACGAACTGACCTCTAAATGGCCTGGGGACGGTCTTGCGTTGATCAGGCTGATTGCGCCAACTACGCCCACTGAGAGAATCGAAAAAATTGCAGCATCTGCTTCCGGGTTTCTCTATCTGGTTTCCAAAACTGGTGTTACCGGCAGTGACGGGCTTGATACCTCGGAAATAAAAATGAATGTTGAGCGTGCAAAAAATATAACCGACATTCCGGTCTGCGTGGGGTTTGGCATTTCCACCCCGGAAGATGTGAAAACCGTTGCAGCTTCAGCAGATGGTGTAGTAATCGGGAGTGCCTTTGAGCGTGTGATTGAGGAGAACATCGGTAGTCAGGGACTCAATGACTTGATTTTTGATTTTACGAAAAGCCTCAAGGATGCCACGAAATAGATGGCTTGTATTTTACTTATTCAATACCTTTTGTTATGATAGCTATCTCATGAACAAAACAGAAACCTACTACAAGCGAAAACCAAGTCTCCTCTGGATGATTGTATTTTTTGTTCCGGCATTAGCAGGCCTTTTTGGGTTTTTTACCGGTCTGTATATGATTTTTATCCTTAAGGAGATCGGCATTGGAGTATTCATGACAATGCTGATGGGCTTTACTGCTCTTGGTTTTGGTTCCTATGTGCTGACATCAATTGATGCTTATAAAAATTCAAAGAATTACTTTTTAAAACTGGAGCCTCACGCAATAATTATTTCAAAGGGAAAAACAGTCATTATAATTCCCCAAGAAAATCTTGTTCTGGTGGAAAATGATGCAGTCAGGGTTCGACCCAATCATCCTGTTGTTAATTGGACGAACATTGAATACCGGGAAAAAGACCACACCATGGTTGAACGATTCGCCAACATTGATTATGGAGATCATGGTTTTGCAAAGATGATTAAAAGGCGTTATTTGGAGGGGTAGCCATGGAAGAAGAGAAAAAAGGCTGTTTTTCGGTAGCAGGAAATATATTAGGGGGCATCATATTTTTGGGTGGAGGTCTTGTGGTTGGCCTTGTGATGATTTTTGCCGGTTATCAGCAGCTCACCCAGCATTTGAAGTGGGACGAGTACAAGCAGGCGCAAGGGGAGATAACTTATTTGCAAGTACTGCGTGTCGAAGAAAACAAATCAAGCAATACCAGATCCACAAGCGCCATTTACTGGAAGGTTTTTGGTGATTATGCTTATACTGTTGATGGAAAAAAATATTCTGAACTTCAAAGGACTGCACTGGAATCGAAACGCGATGAAGGTGATGCCCGTCATGCCATGAAAAGTCATCGTGTTGGAGAGCCCATCACTCTCTGGTATCATCCAGACAGGCCTGGAGAACCGATTTTAGTAAATGATATTCCAACGATGGGCGGTGCTGTTACTTTTCTTTTGTTTGGTGGAGTTCTTGCTATATTTGCGTTTAATATGATTTTTTCGCTGGTAATGGACTATATTGGAAAAGAAGACGATTCTGTGACAGATAAGTAGTCTGGTTCATATCTTGTTGCGTTTTTTTGAAGCTTTGAGATACTTTTACTATCCAGAAGGTTAGTGTCTTGATGCAATTGTGCTGCATTTTATGTGTTAAACGTACAATGCTATAAATTATTTTAAGTATCAAATCAAAATGAGTACAACTTTTTAATGTTCATTGTGCTCTAAAAATAACTTGTATTAAACTAAGGAAATAAAATGGAGGATTTACTTAAACCGACTCTTTCTTCTGATGAGTCTGGAATAGCAATTTATTCTACACAGGCTAATATTTTAGTTGCATTTTTTGGTGGCCCATTAGCTATTATACTTTTTTCTGCACTTAATTCCAGGCATCTTAATCGATTAAAAAAAGATTGGCCAGCTTTTCTTGTGGGTATTGTTGCAACCATTGGAATGTTAATATACTTGATGTCGGTTCCAGACGGTGTAGATATTAAAGAGTGGGTTGCACAACAGAAAAGAGATAGCCTTTTTTATAAATATGGAATGAGAATTTTAGCCTTGTCATTGTGGGCGGTTTATTATTATTTACATCGTCAATATCATAAGGCAATGTCGATTTTTGGAATTGATCCATTAAGTCCCTGGAAGATGGCGGTTGCCTGTATTTTGGCGGCTATGGGAATTAATTATGCCGGTACAGTTTTTGCCGCGGCCTTTTTTTAGGAATTATATATGAGTGATATAGAATATGATGATACTGATGTTGAAGGAAAATTAATTTTTCTAT
>JAOZSB010000381.1 GCA_029939895.1 Desulfobacterales bacterium | reverse complement strand
GGTCGAGTGTTTCCCTGCTGATTACATATGTCTTCTGAACGCAGTTTTCCTTTTCAATATTTGAAGGATCGACTTCACTGGCAATGTTTGATAGTCCTTCCAGGTCACTCATTAAATGATCAAAAAGAGACTTCTGCTTGATACCAAGGTGGATAGATACAACTTTCATTGCTGTAATTGACTGCCGGGATATTTTAAAAGTTGCCCGGACAGATTGCTTGCCTCTAAGTACCGAAGAGGATGTTACAGGTAAAGAAATAGTTTCAAATGCATCCTTTTTATCATTTATCATTTTTCACCTCGTCATTTCAAGGAATTGCTGCATAACATTTTAATCCTGGTCTGAATTTCAGTATTACAAAACTGCATTACTATCTGTAAGAAAAACTTCTTTAGTAATATTATTACACCTCTCATTGAGTTTTTCAAGTTTTTTTTGGAAATAATTTATGCGTTTTATTATTTTTTGATTCAAATTGAGCAACAATAGATAAATTTTTCTTTTAATTTCTACTGTGGAAAATGAAGTTGTGGCATGTCGTATGTTGTTTTATATTAGGTGCTTGTATTTATGGAGAGCATGTTTATTGGGGAAGGGTGGCAGGTTTGAGTTTTTCATTACTCTCAGGCATAAAATATATAAAGTAATATGGATAAAAATTGTTGACATATGAAAAATCATATTTATCTTTTATTTAAAGTGAAGGAAACAACGATTTTAATAAAAAGGTAATCGTAAAATCAAGATGAATAAAACAAAAGAAGCAACAGCAACTACAGTTAATTCGGCACATGATTAAATTTTTTTAAGCAGCCCAATAAATTATCAAAACAGGAGGAAGTTATTATGTTAATTAGAAGAATTGTAAACACGGCCGGGGGTTATCGAAGTCCCTTTGATGAATTCAACAGGTTACAGCAGCAGGTGGACCTCCTTAGCAGCAGGCTGGTAAACAGGCTTTACGAACGACAGGCAGGTGTTTTTCCACTTATAAACTTAAACGAAGATAAAGATCATTTTTATGTTCGTGCAGAGTTATCAGGTTTGAAGCCGGAAGATATTGATATTCAGGCGACCGGAAAAACCATCAGCCTGAAAGGAGAAAGGAAGATTCCCTTTGAAAATGAAGGTGCAAAATACCACCGCCGTGAACGTGAATCCGGTAATTTTTCCAGAATAATAAATCTCAGCAAGGAAATCGATACGGAAAAGATCAATGCGAACCTGGTGGATGGCATTTTAACCGTAGTATTGCCAAAATCTGAAAAGGCAAAACCAAAACAGATTGCCGTTAATTAGGGCATATTATAGAGAGGAGGGATGTAGCATGTCAAAAGCAAATGAAATTCAGGTAAGGGAAAAACAGGAAGTTGCAGCTCCTGCTGAGCAGACTAAGCAAGGCCCTGTGTTTTCACCGGTTGTGGACATATTTGAAAATGAAAAAGAGATTGTCCTTCTGGCAGATATGCCGGGTGTCAGGGCAGATGATCTCGGCATTGATTTGCGGGATAATACCCTGAGCATAAACGGTGAAGTAAATAGTAGTGATGGCGCAGGTGAAGACAGTATTGTCAATGAATATGAAACCGGGCAGTATGCCAGGCAGTTCACCCTTTCCGAGGTGATAGACCAGGAAGGCATTGACGCAAGGTTAGAGGATGGAGTACTGCGCCTGATACTTCCCAAGGCACAAAAGGCAACACCGAAAAAAATTACAGTCACAGCAGCATAGTTACTTATCGGGATTTTTCATATTATCAGCTTATGGAAAATCCCGGCTGCATGCTGGTTTGATGGTGATTGTAACTCCGTCAATTTTTATTGGCAAAATTATTTCAATCAAGAGTCATGCCGATTTCTGCTGCAATTTCTTTTAAAATTGCAGCAGCACTTTCATACTCGTAGTCATCAACGCTTTGCAGTAGTTCTGTACGTTTTGGGAGGTTGAATGCCTTTAGCTGTGTGATATTTGTGTTGATGCCCTGGGGGTCTGAATCTGCAAAGGCATTTAGCAGGCTTTTTATTATTGGTGCAACTGAATCAAAATGTGGTTCAAGCAGGGGTTCCTTTGTTGAAGGCAGGGCGGGATCGTCTGGATCTTCAGGCGTGTTAAGCAGGTCCATGTTGAATGATCCGTCTGTATCCTGCAATTTAAGCCGCACAGTAAAGGTAACAGTGCTGCCTTTTTCCAGTTCACTTTTTACTGAGATAGTACCGCCCATCAGTCTTACAAATTGTCTGCATATTGAAAGCCCGATTCCCACGCCGTCATAATTACGGGTAATTGAGGTGTCGGCCTGGTAAAATGGTTTGAAAATATCTTCGAAGTATTCACTGGCAATGCCAATTCCATTATCGGCCAGGGAAAATTGCAGTACTGCATATTCTTTAGTTGTTTCCAGAGTTTTAATCTCCAGAGTTGCTTCTGGCAGATTTGCAGTAAATTTTGCTGCGTTTTCCAAAAGATTATTGAGTATTATGATAAGGCGGTTTTCATCACCTATGAGATTGTTTGGGATACTTTCAGGATCAATTTTAAAGCTGGTTTTAATATTTAAATTTCCACCCTTGTAGAAGAAATTCGTTTTCATGTTTGATAGGGCTTTATCTAATTGAAAAGGAATTTCATTGAGTTCAAGATCGCCGTCCTTTGATTTCGTATATTCTAAAATATGTTCAACTATTTTAAGGAGTGAACTGCCTGATGTCATGATGATCTCTTGAAGGCCTTTCAGTTCTTCTTTTGTATCGACCATTGTAATCAATTCAGCGGCAGAGATTGCCCCGTTGAGCGGAGTTCGGAGTTCGTGGCTCATGTTCATAAGGAAATCGCTTTTTGCCTGGTTGGCTGCTTCGGCTGCTTCTTTTGCAATTTGCAACTCATCTTCTGCATGCTTGCGAGAAGTTATATCTCTTACGGAACCAATGTTTTTTATGGGTTCGCCCGCCTCATTGTATTCTAACTTGGAGTTGATTGAGACGATGCGTTCCTGGCCTGATTTGTTTGTTACAGATAATTCAAAATCATGGATTATCCCTTTTTCATAAAGCAGTTCTAAGAACTCTTCGCGTTGCTTGAGGTTGGAATAAAATCGTGAAAAGGAGGTGCCAACAATTTCATTGCGTCTGAATTGAGACAGTGATTCAATTGAAGGGCTGATTTCTATGACGGTTCCATCTAAGCTTGTCTCGTAGTATACATCCTGAATATTATTAAATATGCGTCTGTATTTTTCTTCATTGAGTTTTAGTGCTTCTGCCGAGCGTTTGCGCTCTGAAATTTCATCAAGCAGTTTTTGATTTGTCAGTGTCAACTCAACGGTTCTGAGTTCAACAAGCTTTTCCATGGTATCGTAAATTTCTTCAAGTTGACTTACCATGGAATTAAACTCCCTGGATAATTGCCCAAGCTCATCATCGTTTTTTATGGATAAGCGCCTGGATAAATCACTGCTTTTCCGTATTGCGATTGTATGTTTTTTTAATGCTACAATAGGCTTGATGACAGTTGCGCCAAGCAGCAGCAATACTGCAAGCACTAAAGCAATCAGCGAAATAATGGATATAAAGCCGACAATAACTGTCGTTTGATTTCCTTTTTCTATTATCTTGGCCGGAGCTGAAATCCGAATCAATAGCCCTTTTTTAGAATTTAAAATATCAAATTTTGTATAGGTGACCATGTTGCTATTTTTTTTAAAAATATGAAAAGGCTTTTGGGCCGTCAATGATACTGCATTATCTTTTATTTCTTTTTCATATAAATTTGATCCAGGCGGAATAACTTCAAAATCAAGGCGGGTCTGTTTTTTTAGTTTTGCAACCAGCTCCTGGGAGATGAGTCTGGCCATGATAAGGGTTCCTTTTACGGGCCCTTCATTTTCGGTGGTTAATATGGGCCGAGATGAAAAAAGTAATAACCCTTCTTTGATTTGATAAGTTCCAGTTTTAGATATATCTGATAGCTCGCCTGTTTCTTTGCCATCCCATAAAAGCTGGTGGCCAGTGTTTGAATGGGTTTTGGGGAATATTGAAAAGTTTGTTATCTTGTTATTGAGTACGCTCATTTTTGAGACAATTGAGCCTTGGGTATCCAAAAAAATTATGCTGTTCATATTGGTATCGGTAAAGGTTGAGATATTAA
Source organism: Desulfobacterales bacterium (assembly GCA_029939895.1). GTDB lineage: Bacteria > Desulfobacterota > Desulfobacteria > Desulfobacterales > JAOZSB01 > JAOZSB01. The sequence goes on along the minus strand of JAOZSB010000381.1, from coordinate 171 downwards.
GATTTTCCTCAATGAAATCTAATTCTCCACCCTGAACAAACCTGTAAACCGCATCCCATGCTGCCCAGTCATGACAAAAATTGTTAAGGCCTGCCAGGTTGCTTTTGATCGCCTCTCCTGTGCGGGCAGCGTCCTTTTGGCGTTCAGCATATTCCAGCGAGATGAAGCTTG
>JAOZSB010000067.1 GCA_029939895.1 Desulfobacterales bacterium | reverse complement strand
AGCTGAATCTACAACAAAGCTGTTTTATTATAAACCAATGGGCAGTGGTTATGTATTTGAAAAATTTGGCGATCTGAAAAACTATCATATTGGCGGAGTTACAGGCTATTTTTACATAGAGCCTTTTAATGCAGCAAACTTCCATGTTACCTATTCCACAACGGAAATGGGTGCAATTGGGAGGCTCATGAAAAAAAGAGGAACCAATCTGTTGCTGCTAAACGAGCTTGTGGGGTGGCATTTGATTAAAACTAACCTGCCTGCTCTGGCAAAGAATTTTGCGACTCTTGAAAAACGGCTTCAAATGCCAGCTAAAGAAAAAGCTGGCAGTCCTTCGTCAAACAATCTTATGCTGATGGTCAATAAGAATAATCCTGTATTTTTAAAAACCCTTGAGGAATTCAACAGGGCCCTTGCCAGCTTCAAGCAAACCGAAGAATACAGAGCCATCCGAGTAAAATATGGCCTTGCGCCATGATTTGTTTTAAGCAAAAATAATAAAAGCATGGAGGCGGCTTTTGTTCCCAAAAGTTTCCCCCATGCTCTAAAATTATCTGGCTCTTGCTACAACCCTACTCCAGTGTTTTCAGGAAGTTTGCCCACTCCATGTACCAGTCATTGACATTGCTGAAGGATTCGCTGTTATGGACAAGATCGTTTCCGATTATATCGAAATGATCTACAGAGTTCAGGATGCCCATGTGGTTCCATTTGCCCTTTTCCGGTGTTCCGGTGTATTGTGTTATCACGTCATCTGATGCGATTTTCGGGCCGTTCTGGGATATCAGGTTCACAACGCCGTCGTTGGCCCACCAGTCAGAGTTTATGGGAACCTTGCCCTCTTCTGTGCTTGTGTATGAACCCATGAAATAACCGGTTGGCACGAACAGGGGATACATGAAAATTGGCTCTGGTCTTTCCTTGCCAGAAACTTTTGAAAGATATGTGGCCTCGGTTGACCAGGAAAAATAATAAATATCAGGCTGGGCCTTGACCCACTTGTTAAGCTCCTTTGCTCCTTCCGGGCTTAGATCCCACACGGAAATATCATTGGTTGTATCCCAGAGACTGCTGCTCCTTACTCTTTCTGCGTAGTCCCGGTATGGCTCATCCGGCAGCCTTTTCAGCCCCCATTGATCGAGCTTGAAATCATACAGGAACTCATCGCCAAGCCCTGCATTGCTTGCTATAAACGCTGTAATCTGCTGAACATGCGGAATCAGGTTGGTAACAAAACTGGTAAGGGTGGTTCCATCATGGGGTGTGGAAACCGTGGTGACGCTTGCTATAATGCCCTTTGTGCCGTCGCTGCCTGCAAACAGGGGAGAGATTGCATCACCCTCTTCATAAGCTACTTTTTTTTCTGCCTCAAAACCATTTTCCAAAAGCTGGGCAAGAAGCCTGCTTGTCTGCCCGCCCATGCTGTGGGCAAGGAGGTGAACCTTTATTTTTTTTTGGGTCTCAGGGTTGTAATCACCCCACTCCTTGATAAGACCTTCGTAATCTCTTCCAAAACGATCATGCCCGCATTTTTTGCTGTGCGCCTTGCCATAATCGACCCTGCCGCCCTTTATACACGCATAAAGCTCACAGGCTCTGTCCCAGTTGCTGGAAACTGGGCCTGTCCAGGCGGTTACGCATTTAGTTCCGGTTTTGTTGATATTCTCCTGAATGTCACCGGAAAATCCACCCCAGTAAGGATAGCCCATAAGCTCCTCCCGGTTCCAGCCGGAAAAGCCGTGCACAAGCACAACTGGCCACTCGTTCACAGGCTTCTTTTCTGCAATTTCCTCCATTGGTGTATCAGAAGGCGTGGCGCTCATTGCAAATACTTCTGGAGCAACAACCATGGAAAACAAAAAAACCAACAGCAGACAATAAAACCGCATGCGCATTTTAAACTCCTAATAAACTTAAGTTGATCGATGTGCCAGAATGAAAACTGTCTTCGAGTACAATCGCATCAACGAAAAATTGAATAAATCCTCAGCGTACAACTGAGTACGCCTGCGGTTTATTAAATTTTTCGCCTCGACCTTGAACTCGAATCCAGCTTTCATTCAGGCACGGTTGTAAGATTGCCGAATTTTGATTCCCCGGAGGGGAAAAGTCGTATAGCCGGTGTGCTTTAGCCACCGGTTCAGATTCACAACCAACCCGCTTGTCCCGAAGGTCTGGTTATGAAATAAGCAAAAAAACTCCTAATAAACTTAAATGTTTTGTTGATGCTTTGATTTTTGTTTACTTCACAGATTTGATTATGAAATTGGCAAAAACCAAATACTGCTTTAAAGTACACTACAATAGGAAATTAGTCCATAATTATAAAACCTTGCTGCCTTAAAATAATAAGGCAGCAAGGTTTTTGTTTTAAAATAAGTTAAATGACTTATCTTCAATACTCAATTTACCTAAAAAAACCAGATGCATCAACGGATTCCCTCTTCCTTTGCCCAGGCCTTCCATCCCTGTGCTGTTCCTTTTTCGAGGTTGGTATTTTTTCTCAGGCACACTATGGCAAATTTTACAATCTTTGGGTCACGGTGATCCAAAAGTGAGACTGCATATGGAACCAGTTCCTTGTCTTCCATTTTGCTGAGCATGTATCCCCCGAATCTTACCCTCGGCTGTGCACCGCTTTTTATGCTGTCTCTTATTAGCTGCCTGACCCGTTTTCCGCCTATGTTTATCAAGGCACTGCCTATCATAAAGTCGTGTTTTTGACCTGTCTCATAAAAAAGGTTAATCAAGGGCTTTACTGCCCTTTGATCCTGCATGCTTCCCAATGCTGCAATTACCCTGTTTATTATTTCACTTTCTTCCTTCAGTAGTTTGATCAGCAGGGGAACAGCTTCCTTAACCTTCATGTTGCCAAGCGCCCACACAGCACCGCCCGAACCCTTGCAATTATCACGGTCAGCCACTTCCATTAAAAGCGGAATAGATCCCTTGTCCTCCATCAGACCCAGGGCCTCGGCCATTGTGTCCTGTCCTGGCTGGGATTGATCGGTTAGTCTTTCCTTGAATAATGGAATTGAAGGTTTGTATTGCTTGATTCCAAGTATGTATGCAACATGAGCGTTAACACGGGAATCTTTTTTGGCCAGGATAAAAACCTTTTCAGATATGGATTTTGATGTCATTCTTGAAAGTACACCAGCAGCATACCGGGCCGGCCTTTCCACATTTTGTCCCACAATTTCAATCAAAGGTTCCACAGATGCTTCTGAATCAATTAACACAAGAGCATTCGAGGAATTTTTTACAAGAAGCTTTGTCCTTTTGCCTGTGCTGCTAATTCCCTTGTAAAGAATGGGCAGGGCTTTTTCTGACTTCATTTTTCCAAGAGCAGTGATTGCAGCATTCAACTCGCTGCCATCGGTGCTTCTGGCAATATCTAATACATATTGTTCAGCACCTTCCACCTGAATATCTCCAAGAATTACTGCTGCACTTTTTTGCAGCCCGAATTCTTTAATCCGATCTTTTTCTTTGATAATTTTTTTGGCAGCATAAATACCATTAACTGCTATGATCGCATCCTGCACTTTATTCTGCATGGACCAGCTTCGGGTATAAAGCGCGTCATAAAGGGCGGAAGCAGCAGCAGGGTCACCTATCGCGCCAAGTGCTTCCACGATGTTGCTTTGTTTAATACGCTTGTAGCCCTTGTCGCCCTCCTTCAGGGGAAGTATTTTAATCAGAACGGGAACAGCGTCCTTTGCTTTCAGCAACCCAAGCGAGTATACAGCGGTGTTCCTGACTGCTACATGATCATCCTCCTGAAGAGCTTTTATTATCAAAGGAACTATTGATAGATCACCTGTCTTTGCCATTCCAAGAATAGCATGTGTTCTCATTCGAAAATTTTTATCTTTCAAGGCTTTTTTCATTTCAGGCATGGCTTCCCCTTTCTTTTCAAGCCACTCCATATATTGTTCTGTGACTGTAACTATTTTTCCTGCACCTGCCAAACCAGTATAGAAAGCCATAACAAAGGCTATGCAAAAAACTAAAATTACCTTCTTCATGTTCAACCCCTTCTTGTATTAAATGTAAAAACATTTATATCTGTTTTCAAATTTCATATTAATCCATCTTGTACTAAAAAAAATGATTAACCCAAATTATCAGGAAAGAAGTACTTTTTAACTTAATAGAGTTGTTTAGTCAATAGTTTATAACAAAAAATGCCCGAAACTCTTACCGTTTCGGGCATTTTGTTGCCAATTTGATTTTACAATTTATTTTTTTTAAGGTTTTTTTTATGAAATTTTTTGTGCATAAGTCCCGTGTAAAAAGCCGCATTCTTCAAATTTGGTCAGCAACTTTTTACACGGTGTTAGAGATTTATTAGTCAAGTTTTAAGTTCCTATAGTGTTCTTATATGTTGTGCCTGGTGCTATGCAAATATGTCGATCAGGTAGTACAGAGCCTGTCCAACCCAGCTGTTTACTATTGTTCTTGGGTCGTAAGGAGCTATGTAAAGTGTGTCCTGCTCTGAAGTCATGTACTCATCAGTATATCCAAGGTCAGTTCCGTAGCCTTCGTTGATTGCGTCGATAAAAGTGTTTGCTGCTACTGCTGCGCCAGTTACTGATGGATGTACTCCGTCGAGGCTGAAAAGTCCGCCCAGGTATTCCGCATCAATCATCCTGCCACTTGCTGAACCGTCTGCTCTGAGAAGGCTTCTGCCGTTTTCTTTAACATCTGTGAAAGTTTCGTTTACGTTAACCAGTGCCCAGCCATTTGCTATTGCTGCTTCTTCTATTATTTTGTTGAACTCTTTGTGGCGTGCCTGAATTTTTACTATATCGTCTGGTGTAAGTCTCAAGCTTTCAGTTGACTGTGTCAGGAAGAAGGGCTTTACTGTTCCTGCTGGTGAATCTGGATTCGGGTCTTCATCAAGAAATGCTATGCATGATACATCTGGCAGATTTGCAACTGCTACACCCTGGATGGTTCCGCCATTTTCTTTAAGCTCTGAGCCTACTCTTACTACCATGCGAGCATAGTCAGCCTTGAAAATTTTAAGTGGTGTAAGTTCGTCCAGGTTGCACCTTAATGCTGCACCAAGGAGGTCATTGTTTCCCAAAAAGATTGTTGCAAAGGTTGGTTTTCTGTCGAGAGCCTGCTCTAATTGAGGCTTGCCTTTTTTACCAAGTACCAGCTCGTAAAATCCACCTTCTTCGCCAGTGCTGTACTGGGCAGTGCTTATGTCGCAGCCAGTGATTGCATAATTATTGAGTATTTCCTGATTGTCATAATCATCAACTCTGCTGCCGCCTGTAAGAACATAATAGTACTGATACCATGAGATATGACCCTTGGCAATATCTTCAATGTTAACAAAATAACCAGGAAATTTGATCAGGGCCTGGGTAAAGCTTGTTTCCATCTGCTGTGCGATTCTGTTTGGATATGCCCATGGCTGTCTGGTTTCGTCTACTCCAACGCCCATGAAACCCTGTGTTAAACTATCGCCAATAGAAATGTAGCGATCAAATAGTTTTTCTCCTGGCGGGGGGGGAGCTGGTGTGTCACTCATTGCCAAAACTCCGTTTGCTCCTGCTGCCACCATCATCAATGCTGTCAAGACTACGATTAGTTTTTTCATTACTTCCTCCCTGGGGTAAAATTTTTGTTTAATGTTCAAATTGGTTTTTTTTGTTTCGTCAAAATCTATTCTTTTATGTTTGCAATACCGGGGCCAAAGGTTATACTTTTTTGTAACATATTGTTTTATGTATGAATTCCTGCCCCACACCCAATTTTCAACAAAAACTAATCTTTTCAACTTTTATTGCAGATTATACATTGATACATATCTGATTGCTCATTAAATCAGACGGTTGTAAGTTTTTCAACTAAACTTGACTTTGCAACTCAAGTTGCAGGGGTTTTTCTTTTTGCCATTTTTGTTAATATTTTCCAGCTTAAAGTCCTCCAAAGCACGCTGATGCCCCAATTTAGCTGCAACCAGGCCATTCCTATTGTCCAAATTATAACTATTACCATTTATGCATAAGAGATTTATAATACATGACAGCACTCACTCGGCCCTCCTGCATTGCCTTGCATCTCACCCAGCCAGAGCCTTATTAACGGTTCTCAAAAGTACGTTCTTGAGCTGGCTCAGCCTGAAGGCGCAGGACAACAGGCCAGGGCATAAGCCCCTGGGAAATGGCATCCCCGCATGGATCAGGCCCGGCAGTGGTGATAACAATCACTGTATAAAGTTATTTTGGATTATTAATATGAGATTTTAATTGAGGTTTTACTTCTCGTCAGGCCAGAGCTTATTATAATTGTTGTCAATTGCTGGGCTTTGCCGGGTCAACAAACTTTCATTTTCACCGTCCGTTGCAATCCTCGTTCCCAGGCTCTGCCTGGGAACGAGAAATGGGGTAAATCCAGTTCCAGACTCACTATCGCCGCTCCCTGAGGCTGTCGAAGGGAGATTATGTAGAACTGTGGGAATAAGGCCTTCGACAAGCTCGGGCACCGATTATGCCCGGCTTGCGAGGTCTGCCTTTAATGCATCAAGGTTTGCTTTACAGCTTTTTGTTATGGGTAAATCCGGGCCGTACCTGTTGAGCATGGCACTGTACGCAGCCTCTGCAAGCTCCATTGCTTCCTCAAGTTCGCCAAGGTCGAGCAAAAGCATTGCCAGATTAGTGCGGCATCTTGCAACATTTGAATGATCCAGCCCAAAATCGTTGATATCCGATTCAAGTGCCTTATCCAAATGCTCCCTTGCGCCTTCAAGGTCGCCGAGGTCTTTTAAAACCCCTGCCAGATTGGAGCGGCGTATGGCAACATTAGAATGATCCAGCCCAAAGTTGTTGATGTCCGATTCAAGCGCCTTATCCAAATGCTCCCTTGCACCTTCAAGGTCGCCGAGGTCTTGTAAAACCCCTGCCAGAATGGAGCGATCTATGGCAACATTTGAATGATCCAGCCCAAAGTTGTTGATGTCCGATTCAAGAGCCTTTTCCAGATGCTCCCTTGCAACTTCAAGGTCGCCGAGGTCTTGTAAAACCAATGCCAGATTGGAGCGGCTTATGGCAACATCTGAATGATCCAGCCCAAAGTTGTTGATGGCCGATTCAAGTGCCTTATCCAAATGCTCCCTTGCGCCTTCAAGGTCGCCGAGGACTCGCAAAACCGTTGCAAGATTGGACATGCACTCTGCAATCTTTTCATGATCCTGTTCAAGGTTGTCGAGTGCAATTTCCAGGGCTTCCTGTCCATATTTTTCTGCAAGCCTGAGCTGCCCGTGTTTCCGATAATGCCATCGGATTCGACTCGCCATGTCGATTTTTGGCACTATTTCAAGAAGGTCTGTCTCTAAAACATGAACACCGTGGGGAACCACCTTTTCAAGTTCTTTGTATGAATCTTCGTCATAAACGTCTGTAACACGCCCCATCTCATCAAGAACCGCATGGGCCACGCCTTTGCTAAAATCATTGTCCTCCAGGGTGGTCTGCACAAAACCGATTACAAGACGGTGGCAGGCTGGGTCGCTGTCATGGTCAAGGGTTGTCAGGGCCAGGGTTTCTGCTAATTTAGACAGGCCTTCATCAAGGGTATTCTTGTTTTCTGGAGTATACTCTTTAAACAGAATTTTACCTAAAAGCCTGCGGGGAACCGGGTATGGCGCAAGCACGGACATTGCCCTTAAAATATCCTTTGCATTCTCAGAGGCAGAATCCCAGGCCATTTGAAACATGGCTGGAATACTTTTTTCATGCCCTGTGGGTAACTGGTCACCATACTTGTCTGCAAATTTATTCAGAGTTTTTCCTTCACTCTCGTCAATATCTTTAATCAGCGCATCTATACTCAAAGTGGCTGTTCTGTTCAAATAGTAACAGGCAAGCTCCAACGCAAGGGGCAGCCCGCCCAGCTTTTCTGAAAGCTCCCCGGCCTTTTTTTCATCAAAAGTCCTTTTCCTGGAGTTGATAAGTTTTGCACCCTCTTGATTGCTCAAAATATCAAGGGACATGGATTCGTAATCAATGAGGTCTTTCCTCCGTGTTGTCATCAGGGTGTGTATGCTGGTCTGGGCTGCCGAGCCTTTTGGCAGCCACGGCCCTGGCTCTACTTTTTCACTAAAGTTATCAAGCACCACCAGCACTGGTTCGCCATCTCCCAGAAACTTCCAGAGCGTCTCAACCTGCCCGTCCTCGTCCAGGCGTTCGTCAAGCTGAATGCCCGCAGCCACACAAATTCTATTCACCATGACTGTCCTGGATTTTTCTGCATCAATCCAGAACACGCCGCCAGTATACAAATACCCAAGCCTGTGAACATACTCCACAGCAAGCTGCGACTTCCCAATCCCGCCCATACCGCAAACCAGCGCAACCTTATCTTTTCTGGATGCATCAGAGGACGAATCAGCCGTAAGAATTGTGGTCTTGCACCTCTGTAGTTTTTCGTGCAGAATCTGAAGATCCTCAACCCTGCCTATAAAGCCAGCTTCAATTGAATAATAGGGCATGGCATGAATTTCAGGGAGGGCGACGACAGGGGGCAGTTCGCCTTGTACTATATTGCTAATAATTGTTGTTTCCAACTGCTTATCAACGAGGATAGGTTTATTACTCCTAATTTCTTTTAAGTATTTTTCAATTATTAATAATATATATCGGGCAATAAAAACAGCTGTTATTACGGCAATTAGGAAGGCGGTTGTTTCAAATTTATATGTCCAAAGAGATGCAAGCAGGCCTTTAAATTGCACCCACTGTCTGACCAGCAATTCTATCAGGCTCTTTTGCTTTTGTTCATTTAAACTCCAAAAAGCTAAAAAAAGGCCAATTACAGGGATAGTAATGCCGATGATACCTTTTATTGACTTAAACATAAAGTTAAACCCTCATTGCAATAATATCAATTTAATATGCAATATACTACACTATGAATATTACAACAAGGATTTTCTAAACTCAGGTGGGTGCAAGGGTTATTTCAAAAGAAGCGACTTTGCCAGGGCGACAGCCTCATCTTTTGTGGATATTTCGCCAGCCAGCCTTGCTTCTTCAACAGCATTGAGGATTTTTGAGAACTCTGGTGATGGTGCAAGTTCAAGGGTGTTCATGAGGTCGCTTCCTGTCAGCAGGGGCGGGGTGTTGAATTTTGGAATAAAGTTTTCAGAGTACTCCTTAAAAAGGCTGCGGATAAAGTCCCGGAAAGCTGTGTAGTCATTGCCCGGTTCCGGTGATTTGGCTCTGGAGTCTGCAAGGGCGTGGATAAGGATGGCCTGGGAATGCTCGCCATTTCTCTTGAAAAATCGTGTTCTCCCCTTTTGGGTAAGCTCGTTTTTTTCATGGGCAATAAACAGGTTAAGGGGCGCGATGTGGTTTTCAATGATGTTTGTTATAAACACCTTTTCCGCATTGGACAGCCTGAGCCTGTGGGCTGTATTCTTAAAGAGTTCTGCTCCGATTTTTTCATGGCCAATGAACCTTGTCCGGCCCTTTTCATCGGTTTTTTTGGTGGCTGGTTTTCCAATGTCGTGAACAAGGCAGGCAAATTTCAACAGGCTTGATTCCTTTTCAGAGAGGGAAACAGCGCACTTTAGTTCCTCCACGGGGTTTTTCAGGAGTTGTTCAAGGTTGTCCAGGGCGGTCAGGGAATGTTCAAGAACGTCAAATTCATGGAACCTGTTCTGGCTCAGCCCCTTCGTGGGAAGCATTTCCGGGAAGATTGAAAACAAAAGCCCGGTATCTGCCATCTCCCTGATGCTGCGGCTTGCCATGCCAGACTCAAAAATTCTTGCCAGCTCATACCGAATCCGCTCACCAGCAGTGGTTTTAATAAGGTTTTCATCCTCTGTTATGGCCTGCATGGTTTCTGGCTCAATTGAAAACCCGAAAACCGCAGCCATCCTGAAGGCCCGCACCAGCCGCAGGGGATCGGATTTAAACACGTCCCTGTTTGTCATGCGCACCATGGAAGCGTTTATATCCGCAATTCCGCTGGTAGAGTCAACAAACCCGCCCTTTTCCAAATCCCATGCAACAGCGTTCATGGTAAAGTCCCGCAGGCCAAGATCGTCAATAATATTTGCACCGCGAATTTTTGCTACATCAACAACAAGCCCTTTTGCTGCAACTCTGTATACAACCTTGTCAATGCTGCCCTGTTCAGCCTTGCCAAGCTCTACAACACGACCCCTGGTTTTTGTTGCAATTTTTTCTGCGGTATCGCCGGGGTTTTCCAGAACTGCAATATCAATATCTTTGGGTTGCCTGTTAAGGATAATATCCCTGACCGTGCCTCCAACAAGCCAGGCCGAGGCAAGCGGCGGCAGGAAGTTTACTGCTTTTTTTACAGCCTGGTTGGTTCCACTGTTTTCCATGTCTATGGGGTGCTCCTGAATTGCTTATATCAGCTTATTAAAGATTAAAAATTTGGTTTATTAAAATACTGTATATCAACAAAGGTGGTGAAAAAAAACAAAAAAATACCGAATTTACTTGACATGTCACTAATCTTGTTTTAAGTTTTCACGCAAGTATCAAGACGATTAGACCCCTTTCGGTGGAATAACCATAAGCTTTCTTCTGATATTTAATACTAATAATATACAATTGCATCAACGAACGACAAGTGTCAGGGCCTTGTCAGTTTAGAAATTTTTGATGCTGTTGTTTTTATTATAAAAAAGATAATAATCAAAGTCAAATCCTATCGGGAATTCATAGAACAAATCCATAGAAAAAAACCAATAGAATTAGACGAATTTTAAGGTAATGAGCACAAAGACCTGTTGCGCTGTGCAACGGTATTAATAATTTTTTTTGGGGTATATATTTAATGAATTTGATAGAATTAAAGGACTTGAAGATTAGCGAGCTTGCAAAGCTGGCAAAAAAGTACAAAATTGAAGGGGCTGCTGGAATGCGCAAACAGGAGCTTATGTTTGCCCTTCTTCAGGCACAGATCGAGAAAAACGGCCTGATTTACGGCGAAGGCACCCTGGAAATCCTTCCCGATGGTTTTGGCTTTTTAAGGGCGCATAACTACAATTATCTTCCGGGACCCGATGATATTTACGTATCACCGTCCCAGATAAGGCGTTTCAACTTACGAACCGGCGACATCGTATCCGGTCAGATACGCCAGCCAAAGGAATCTGAAAGGTATTTTGCCCTGCTTAAAGTAGAGGCTGTTAATTATGAAGATCCTGAAATTTCCAGAGAGAAAATCCTCTTTGACAACCTCACGCCTCTTTATCCAGACAAGAAGCTGAAGCTGGAATTAAACCCGGAAAATTATTCAATGCGGATCATGGACCTCCTTTCCCCAGTCGGACTTGGACAGAGAGGGATCATAGTTTCACCGCCAAGAGCTGGTAAGACCATGCTCCTCCAGGCCCTTGCAAACAGCATAGCAACCAATCACAAGGACAGCGTTATGTTTGTCCTTCTCATAGATGAACGCCCGGAAGAGGTTACCGACATGCAGCGGTCTGTAAAGGCCGAAGTTATTAGCTCTACATTTGATGAGCCAGCAGAACGTCATGTACAGGTAGCAGAAATGGTGATCGAGAAAGCCAAACGCCTGGTCGAACATAAAAAAGACGTTATAATCCTGCTCGACAGTATAACCAGGCTTGCCAGGGCATACAACTCCGTTGTTCCGCCATCCGGGAAAATACTTTCTGGTGGTGTGGACTCCAACGCTCTCCAGAGACCCAAGCGGTTTTTTGGTGCTGCAAGAAACATCGAGGAAGGTGGCAGCCTTACAATCATGGCCACTGCCCTTGTTGATACAGGCAGCAGAATGGACGAAGTTATTTTTGAAGAATTTAAGGGTACAGGCAACATGGAGATCCAGCTTGACAGACGGCTTGCAGACAAGAGAGTCTTCCCTGCAATCGATATTAAGAAGTCTGGAACAAGAAAAGAAGAACTTCTCCTTGACGCTGTTACTCTTAACCGTGTGTGGATATTGAGAAAATTACTTTCCACATTAAATCCTGTTGATAGTATGGAATTTTTACTTGAAAAAATGCAGGGAACAAAGGATAATACAGACTTTTTGGACAGCATGAACGGATAGTGTCCTTTGCAGTAAATAAATTTTTTAGATTTTTTAATTATAATCAGCACCGGGAGGCAGTAAAGAAAATGAAAGATAAAATTCATCCCAAGTATTTTAGCACAACAATTTCCTGTGCGTGTGGCAGTACTATTGACGTTGGTTCCACAAAAGAGAACGTAAAAGTGGAAATCTGCTCAAAGTGCCACCCATTTTTTACCGGCAAACAAAAGCTCATAGACAGCGCCGGAAGAATTGAGCGTTTTAGAAGGAAATACGCTAAGTTTCAGCCAGAAGCAAAGTAGTTTTTCTCCGGGTAATTGTTAGAGTAAGTGCAGGGTATTATTGCACTTAAGCACTATAATTTTGTTTAAATACAGGTTCTTCGGCGATCCCGGAGAACCTTAATTTTTGTGAAAAATCATCATGTTTGATAAACTTGACGGGATTGAGGAACGCCACGGTAAGCTGGAGAAGCTGCTTAGTGATCCAGATGTTTTAAAGGACAGGAAGGCTTTTGAGCAGTACGCTCGGGAGCATTCTGAACTTTCTGCTATCGTGAACGCCTACAGGGAACAAAAACAGATTCTCGAAGATATTGAGGGGAGCAAGGAGCTTTTAAAGGACGACGACCCTGATATCAAGGAGATGGCAAAGGAAGACCTGAACTCATTGCAGGAGCAGTATGGTGCCCTTGAAAATGAGATCAAAGGTCTGCTCATGCCAAAGGACCCGAACGACGGCAAAAACGTCATTGTTGAAATCCGTGCTGGAACCGGCGGGGAAGAAGCAGGGCTTTTTGCAGGCGATCTCTTTAGAATGTACGCCAGGTTTGCAGAAACTTCAGGCTGGAAAATCGACATCCTGAGCCAGCACCAGACCGGGGTTGGTGGATTCAAGGAAGTGATTGCGCTTTTTAATGGCAAAAATGTATACAGCCGCATGAAGTACGAAAGCGGAACACACAGGGTGCAGCGAGTGCCGACCACCGAGGCGCAGGGGCGCATCCATACATCGGCAGTCACGGTTGCAGTACTTCCAGAAGCAGAGGAAGTAGATGTGGATATTGAGCCATCTGAAATTAAAGTTGATTTTTACCGTGCCACAGGCCCGGGCGGACAGTCTGTTAACACTACAGACTCAGCAGTTCGGCTTACCCATATTCCAACCAGCCTTGTTGTTACATGCCAGGATGAAAAATCTCAGCACAAAAATAAAGCAAAGGCAATGAAGGTGCTTCGGGCAAGGCTCATGGATCAAATCCAGGCAGAGCAGGATGCGGAAATCTCCAAACAGCGGAGAAGCCAGGTCGGAACAGGCGACAGAAGCCAGCGGATTCGTACCTACAATTTCCCCCAGGGCAGACTCACCGACCACCGGATAGGCCTGACCCTCTACAAACTTGAAAGCATTCTCCAGGGCGACATTACAGAGCTGATCGACTCATGTGCCACCCATTTCCAGGCTGTGGCCCTTCAGGAAGCAGAAGTAGGAAAGGCAAGTGGAGCAACCCTGGACAATTCTTAAACTCCTTGAATGGACAACATCCTATTTTAAAACCGCAGGCATTGAATCCCCACGGATCGACGCAGAGGTGCTTATTGCCCATTCCCTGTCGCTTCAACGGATTGACCTTTACACCAAATTCGACCAACCCCTTGAAAAACAGGAACTCGACAACTTTAAACCGCTTTTAAAAAGAAGAAAAAACGGGGAACCAGTCGCATACATCATAGGCCAGCGTGAGTTCTGGTCTCTGGATTTCAAGGTATGCCCAGATGTACTCATACCCCGGCCTGATACTGAAATACTCGTGGAACAGGCAATCAAGGCGATTGACAGGAAAACCGCATCAGCCCCAAACCTTCGCATAGCAGATATTGGAACCGGATCTGGTGCAGTAATTACTTCCCTTGCAAAGGAACGCCCGGATCATACCTGTTTTGCATCGGACATACATCTTCCAACCCTACAGTGCGCCAGGGACAACATGGAACTCAACAATGTTGAGCCGGCCCTGTTTCAGGCAGACCTCCTGTCGTGCATACGGCCCGCAACCCTCGATATAATCGTGTCAAACCCGCCCTACATAAAAACCAGCGACATGGCGACCCTGCAACGGGAAGTCAGCTTCGAGCCAACCCGCGCCCTTGACGGAGGCGCAGACGGCCTGATCTTCATAGAAAAAATAATCCAGAGTGCTGCAACAGCCCTGAAGCCCGACGGAACCCTCCTTATGGAAATCGGCTTCGGACAAATGGACGATACCCGCACACTTGCAGAAGCAACTGGTTGTTTCAACACGATTGAATTTTTCAAGGATTACTCCGGCATCCACAGAGTTGTAGTTATGGACAGGGTTTGATTTTCTCTCGAACTCATCATAGCGGTCTCAAAAATTAATTCATTCAGCCTTACGGTAATCAAGAAAAATTCGACAGTACAACCAAAGCCTGCAATTCCCAACAAACAAATTGATACAGCCACTGTGATTTGCTATAGTTAATAAACAGGTACTATAACCAAAGAAATCCCTGAACCCCTGCCATAAATTTTTTTGAAGGGGGTTTGGGGGAAGCTTTTTTTTAAAAAAAGTGTCCCCCATGTTTTTATAAAGATTGACAAAAAAACCAAAGAGAGACCCATGGCGAATTCAGAGCATGTTGAGATGTTGAAGGAGAGTGTGGCGAACTGGAACAAGTGGCGTGAGGAGAATCCTGGTGTCAGGCCGGACTTGCTTGAGGCCAACCTAAGTGGTGCGCATCTTATTGAGGCGAACCTCCAGGGGGCGGTGCTTAGTGGGGCGATACTCAACCGGGCGATTCTTCTTAAGGCGAATCTTGCAGGCGCAAATCTCATAGGTGCAAAGCTCATAGGTACGATTCTTCTTGAGGCAGATTTGGCCCGTGCGAACATGGGTTGGGCGATCCTCAGCAAGGCGGATCTGGGCGGGGCAAGCCTCAAACAGGCGATACTCACCGGGGTTGATCTATCCAAGGCAAATCTGAACAATGCGGATATGAGCGGTGCTGATCTCAAGGGAACAATTCTTGATAATGCAAATGTCCAGGGCATAGTCTTTGACAGGAACATAAAGTGCCGGGGAATCAGGTGCGAATCCAGCACCGGAAGCCCCAGATTTAAAAGATTTGCCCATGACCAGGATTTTATAGAAGAACTACAGGAGACCGGAAATAAAGGAAAAGCACTGTATCATATCTGGAACATCTTTGCAGACTGCGGACGAACCCCCTGGAGATGGTGCTTCTGGCTAATACTTTTTGCCTGCTACTTTGGAAGCAATTACTACCTCCTGGGGCCGGAGTCCTTTAGAATACCGGGCGACACGCATCTGCCCTTTACTTTTTTTACCATGATCTACTACAGCATTACTACAATTACTACCCTTGGCTTCGGAGACATTACCCCCATCACCACAACCGCAGCCTGCTGGATTATCGCAGAAGTAATTGCCGGCTTCCTCATGCTCGCCGGCCTGATCTCAATCTGCGCTACAATTTTGGCAAGGAGGAGTTAGGGTGGGGTAGGGATGAAAAGCCTGGGGGGAAAAACCTTTTTGTGAACAAAAAAGGTTTTTCCCCCCAGACCCCCCTTTTCCCAAAAAACTTTAGATAATGGGGCGCGAAAATTTGTTGGCAAATATGCTTAAATGCTATTATGTGCCGCCTTTTCCGGGTTGGATTGATGCAGTAGGAACGTCTTTTTGAAAACTTCGATAATTACTATTTTTTACATCTCCAAAAACTAAATCCAGTACTGCATTTTGAGGCAGAGCCTGGGAACGAGTATAGAGTGGGGTAGGGATGAAAAGCCTGGGGGGAAAAACCTTTTTGTGAACAAAAAAGGT